>JAEYNO010000330.1 GCA_023412515.1 Actinomycetes bacterium | reverse complement strand
GAGCGGCACGCGGTCGATCGTAGGCGCGGGCGCGACGACGACGCCGGGCCCGCGCACGACGACGGCGCCGCACCCGTGGGGGTGCGACGCCGTCGTGGTCACCGGCCGGGCCGTGCCGCCCGGTCAGGCGGGTGCGGTCAGGCGGGTGCGGTCAGGCGCAGCTCAGCGCGCCCGCCGCGGGGGCGTTGCCGTTGCCGATGAACCCGAAGGTCGTCGACTGGCCCGCGGCGACCGTGCCGTTGTACGGCGCGTTGCTCACGACGCCGCCGGACAGCACGCCGTTCCACACGTTGTTCGAGCTCACGCCGGACGGCAGCGTCACGCGCCACCCCGTGAGGCCCGCGGACCCGGCCGTCACGGTGACGGTGGCCTGGTAGCCGCCGCCCCACGAGTTCGCGATCGTCAGCGCCGCGGAGCACGCACCGCCCGGGTTCTGCGTCGGGGTCGGCGTGGGCGTGGGGGTGACCGTCGGCGTCGGGGTGGGCGTCGGGGTCGTCGTCGGCGTGGGGGTCGGCGTGGGCGTGCCCGTGCCGCCCGCGTTCAGCGTGTTGAGCACGCTCGTGTACGCGGCCTTCTTGTTGCCCGAGCCGTCGAACAGCAGCGGCGTGCCGCCCGAGCGCCACGAGTCGGTGTCACGCACGCCCCACACCGTGATGCCGGTGCAGCGCGACACGTTGAGGCACGCCTGCACGACCTTGCGGTAGTTCTCGGCCTGCGACGAGCCCGAGCCCTCGATGTCGAGCTCCGTGATCTGCACGTCCACGCCGAGCGCCGCGAAGCTCGAGAGCGTCGTCTGGTAGTTGTTCGGCACGGGGCTCTGCGCGTTGAAGTGCGACTGCAGGCCCACGCAGTCGATCGGGACGCCGCGCGCCTTGAAGTCGCGGACCATGTTGTAGACGGCCTGCGTCTTGGCGTGCGTCCAGTCGTCGGTGTTGTAGTCGTTGTAGCAGAGCTTGGCGCCCGGGTCGGCCGCGCGCGCGGCGCGGAAGGCCGCCTCGATCCAGTCGTTGCCGGTGCGCTGCAGGTTGGAGTCGCGGCGTGCGCCCGACGAGCCGTCGGCGAACGCCTCGTTCACGACGTCCCAGGCGTAGATCTTGCCCTTGTAGTGCGTCGCGACCTGCGTGACGTGGTTGAGCATCGCGTTGCGCAGCGCCGTGCCGGACATGTTCTGCATCCAGCCCGGCTGCTGCGAGTGCCACGCGAGCGCGTGCCCACGCACCTGCTTGCCGTTCTGCAGCGCCCAGTTGAGGATCCGGTCGCCGTTCGTGTAGTTGAACTGGTTCTGCGACGGCTCCGTCGCGTCCATCTTCATCTCGTTCTCGGCGGTGATCATGTTGAACTCGCGGTTCGCGATGGTCGAGTACGTCGAGTCGTTGAGCCGTTGCGCCGCGATCGCGGTGCCGAAGTAGCGGCCGCTCTCGGCGGCGGCCGCCTGGAGCGTCGAGCCCGCCGCCTGCGCGCTGCCGGCGGCGACGCCGGTCACCACGAGCGTCAGGACGGCGACGGCGGCGGCAGCACGTGCGCCGCGCCCGCTCCCACGTCGGAGCTTGGTCATCGTTCCTCCTTGGTCGGCCGGCCGCGGGATCAGCACTGAACCGGCCGGCAGGGGGACTCACTGTCCGACCCGGGAGGAAGGCCGTCAACGAACATAAACGCTACAGATCCGCAACTTTCGCCCGATCGTGCGAGGGGCAGGTGCGCCCGCGAGGCGCCCGGGCGGGGCGACGTGGCGCACCCCCGCGGCGCGCAGCCGGTCGCCCACCGATGACGCCGGCCGGGAGCCGTCGATAGTTGTCGACGCGGCCGAGCCTGCCGGACGCCGCACGCGACACCCGGGCCGCGTCCGCGAAGCACGGGCCGGTGCACCGCGGGGGCCGCCGACCGCCGGTAGCGTGGCCCGGCGTGCGCGCCGCCCGCGCCGGCACCAGGCTCGGGACGCACCACCGCCCGACCCCCGCACCCCGCCCGACCCACCCAGGAGCACCGTGCTGCGAGCCGAGCAGGTCACCGACGCCGTCGCCTACCACGGCGAGGGGCCGTGCTGGTCGCCCACGTGGGGCGGCCTGCGGTTCGTCGACCTGCTCGCGGGCGACCTGCTGACGCTGCGCGACGACGGGACGGTCGACCGGCTGCACGTGGGCGAGATCGCCGCGTTCGTGCGGCCACGCACGCGCGGCGGGTACGTCGTCGGGCTCGCGCGCGGGATCGGCCTGGCCGACGCCCCCGACGCGCCGCCGACGCCGCTGCCCGAGCTGTGGTCGGACCCGGGCGTGCGCATGAACGAGGGCGGCTGCGACGCCGCCGGCGTGCTGTACGCGGGCTCGATGCCCTACGACGCGGCCCCCGGCGGCGCGACCCTCTACCGGATCGCACCCGGCGGCGACGTCGAGGTCGTGCTCGACGACGTGACGATCTCCAACGGCATCGACGTCTCGCCCGACGGCACGCTCGCCTACTACGACGACACCCCGACGGGCCGCACCGACGTGTTCGACGTCGTCGACGGGCGCCTGACGCACCGACGCCCGTTCGTCGACCACGGCGACGCGAGCCCCGACGGGCTCACGGTCGACGCGGCGGGCAACGTGTGGGTCGCGCTCACCGGCGACGGACTGGTCCGGTGCTTCTCGCCGCGCGGCGACGTGCTCGCCGAGGTCGAGGTGCCCGTGCGCCTCACCACCGCGTGCACGCTCGGCGGCCCGGACCTGCGCGACCTCTACGTGACCACGTCGCGCGAGCACCTGGACGACCCCGAGCCGGAGGCCGGCGCGCTGTTCCGCGTGCGCGTCGACGTGCCCGGCCGCCCCGTGCTGCCGTACGCGGGCTGACCGTCCGATCGCCGCCGACCGTCCCGCGCCGGGACGGTCGACACGGTCGACACGCTCAGGCGGTCGAGCCGCCGCGCGACGACGGCCCGCGCAGCTTCCACCACCCGTACGCGACCGTGAGCGCGAGCAGCACGAGCCCGACGCCCGAGAGCCAGAGCAGGCCCTTGACGACGGCCCCGAGGACCGACAGCAGGAGCCACACGAGGGCGAGCAGGACGACGACGGTGAGGATGCGCTTCACGCGCCCACCGTCGCACGGCTGCCGCGGTGCGGCACGTCGGGCGGTGACGGGCGGTCAGCGACCGGCGGGCACGGGCCGGTCGGTGCGCTCGTGCACCGACCCACCGTCGACGGCGGAGGCGTCGGGCGCCGCCCACCGGCCCGACGCGCGCCCCGCCCGCACCAGCAGGCCGACGGCGGCACCCACGGCGACGCCCGTGAGGTTGTCGACCAGGTCGGCCGCGTCGCACACCCGGCCGAGCGCGGGCACGGCGTACTGCACGCCCTCGATCAGCAGCGGCAGCGCCGCGGTCGTCAGGAGCGCCGCACGCGCGAGCCGCCGGTCGCGCACGAGGCCCGACAGCAGCGCGAGCGGCACGAGCACCAGCACGTTCGCGGCGCGCTGGTCGAACGCCAGCAGGTTCCCCAGGCCGAGCGGCGACCACGCGTCGAGCGCGCACACGGGGGTGGCGCCCGCCGTGGCCGGGCGTGGGCTGAGCGTGAGCGACAGCACGACGCCGAGCGCCGTGAGCCACGCCGCCACGTCGAGCGGGGGCACGCGCAGCCGGCGCGCGAGCGGCAGGGTCGCCGCCGCGACGACCAGCACCGTGACCGCGAGGCCGGCGGGCGCGTTCGGCGTCTGCTGGAACAGCGTGTCGAACCACACGGCCGCGCCCACCCCCTCTCGTCGGCGACGGCACCGTGCCGCCTCGTCGAGGCTAGGTGCGGGCGTGACGCCGCCGGATCCGCCCCCGGTCGGGACATGCCCGCGCGGGGTACGTCGTGGGGATGAGGTGGCGCACGCGTTCGAGTGAAGTCGCGGGTGGTTCCGTGCGACGACGGGTGACGGCGGCGCGCGGGGAGGTGACGCGCGTGTCAGCATGGCGGACGTGCAGGGAGCCCGTGCGTACGACGTCGTCGTGGGCGCGGACCGCGCC
>JAEYNO010000327.1 GCA_023412515.1 Actinomycetes bacterium | reverse complement strand
GACCATCATCGACGGCTGGCTGCGTACCGGCGATATCGGTGTGCTCGACGACGACGGCTACCTGACGCTGGTGGACCGGGCCAAGGACATGATCATCCGCGGCGGGGAGAACATCTACCCCAAGGAGATCGAATCCGTGCTCTACCAACACGAGGCGATCGCCGAGGCCGCGGTAGTGGGACGTCCGGACCCGGTCTACGGGCAGGTTCCCGTCGCGTTCGTCACCGTGAAACCCGGTGCGCAACTGAGCTCCCAGGATCTGGGGGAGCACCTGGCCGGATCGCTCGCCAAGTACAAGCGTCCTGAACTGACATTCGTGGAATCGATTCCCAAGAACCCGGTCGGGAAGATCGACAAACCGGCGCTGCGTCGCGAATTCGCCACGCCGGTGAGCAACGCGAAGTAGGTAGACGATGACGTTCACCAAGCCCACGCTGCCCGCGGATATCGACCCGGCCACTTGGCCCCGGCTGCCACGCTGGCAGCGGCTGCAGATCATGACCCGGCACTGGACCGACAACGGTTTCGGTACCCCCCACGGCGTGTATGTGCTCTACGTCGTCAAGATCGCCGCTTATCTCGTGGGCGCGGCGGCCGTCATCTCCCTGACGCCCGGCCTGGGCGGTCTCGGTGAGTTGACCAGCTGGTGGACCCAACCCATCGTGTACCAGAAGCTGGTGGTGTTCACCCTGCTGTTCGAGGTGCTCGGGTTGGGCTGCGGCTCGGGGCCGCTGACACTGCGCTTCGTGCCCCCGCTCGGCGGATTCCTGTACTGGTTACGTCCCGGCACCATCCGGCTGCCACCCTGGCCGGACAGGATTCCGCTGACCCGTGGCGACACCCGCACCGTGGCCGATGTCGCGTTGTACGCCGTGGTGCTCTGCTCCCTGGTGTGGACGCTGCTGGCGCCTGGCGTGGGCGGACCGGTCACCGCTCGTGGCGATGTCGGGTTGCTCGACCCGATGCTCGTCGTGCCGACACTGGCGGCCCTGGTGCTGCTGGGGCTGCGGGACAAGACCGTGTTCCTTGCCGCCCGCGCCGAGCACTACGCACTGACACTGATCGTGTTCTTCTTCCCGATCACCGACCAGATCGCGGCGTTCAAACTCATTCTGCTGGCGCTGTGGTGGGGCGCGGCCACCTCCAAGCTCAACCACCATTTCCCTTATGTGATGGCGGTGATGATGAGCAACAACCCCGTGCTCATCCCGGCCAAGTGGGCGAAGCGGCGCATGTGGCGCGACGCGACGCACGACCTGCGCCCGTCGGCGCTGCCGCGACTGTTGGCCCATGTCGGTGGCACCCTCTCGGAGTTCGTGGTGCCCTTCTACCTGGTGTTCTTCGCCCCGTCGGAGGGTCCGCTGCTGTGGGCCGCGGTGCTCTACATGGTGGCCTTCCACCTCACCATCGCCTCCACCATCCCGATGGGTGTGCCGCTGGAGTGGAACGCCTTCTTCATCGTGTCGCTGTTCTACCTATACGGCGGCTATGGCGACTACCGCGTCAGCGATATGGATTCCCCGCTGCTGCTGGCCATCCTGGCCGTCTCTCTGGTGGCGGTGCCGGTGGTGGGAAACCTGTTGCCGGACAAGGTGTCCTTCCTGCCGGCGATGCGGTACTACGCGGGCAACTGGGCGGCCAGTGCATGGTGTCTGCGCCCCGGCGTGGAGGACCGGATCGAGGCCAACGTCACCAAGTGCTCGGCACTGGCCAACCGGCAGTTGGCCACGCTGTACGGCCCACAGATCGCCGAGGTGATGCTCGACAAGATGATGGCCTGGCGTTCCATGCACACCCACGGCCGCGCGCTCAACGGTCTGGTCGCCCGTGCGGTCGACGACGAGACCGGGTATGTGGTGCGCGACGGCGAGTACATGGCCGGGCCGCTGATCGGCTGGAACTTCGGTGAGGGACACCTACACAACGAACAGTTGATCGAGGCCCTGCAGCGGCGCTGCGATTTCGCCGAGGGCGATGTGCGTGTGGTGTTGCTGGAGGGGCAGCCCATCCACCGCAGCTGGCAGGCCTACCGCATCGTCGACGCGAAAACCGGCGTCGTCGAACGCGGTTACGTCGAGGTGGCCGATATGATCGCTCGCCAACCCTGGCCGGAGCCCGGGGACGTCTTCCCGGTGCGCCTGCAGGGCACCGAACCCACCGTAGGGGCCCGTTGAGCACCGCGGTGGTCGTCGGGTCCGGACCCAACGGCCTTGCCGCGGCCATCACTTTGGCCGAGCGGGGTGTCAAGGTCACCGTGGTGGAGGCCGCCGACACGCTGGGCGGTGGTACCCGTACCAGTGAGCTGACTCTGCCTGGACTACTGCACGACGACTGCTCGGCCATCCACACCATGACCGCAGCCTCACCGTTCATCCAACGCCAGCCCCTCGCCGAGCACGGGCTGGTCTGGCGGTATCCCGAGATCGACATGGCGCACCCGTTCGACGACGGCGCCGCGGCCGTGCTGCACACCTCCATCGGTGACACCGCAGCACAATTCGCCGGTCGCGACCAACGGGCCTGGCGGGCCGTCTTCGGACCGCTTACCCGCAACTTCGACGCGTTGCGCGAGGATGTGTTCCGACCCATCCTGCATGTGCCACGACACCCGTTGGCGCTCGGCTCATTCGGAGCGGGCGCGCTGCTCCCGGCCACGGCGCTGGCACGGTTGTGGCGCACCGAGCAGGCCCGGGCGCTGTTCATGGGAGTGGCCGCGCACGTCTACTACCCGCTGACCCGACCCGCGAGTTCCTCGGTGGGACTGATGATCACCGCCGCGGGGCATCGGTACGGCTGGCCGGTCGCCGAGGGGGGATCGGGGGCGATCGCCAAGGCGCTCGTCGCACGGCTGAGGCAGTTGGGTGGTACGACCGAGACCGGGATCCGCGTGCGTGCGCTGGCCGAGTTGCCCCGTGCCGATATCGTGATGTTCGATCTGGCGCCGGGTGCGGTGGCCGATATCACCGGCGACCGATTGCCGACGCGGGTCGCCCGCGCCTACCGCCGCTATCGGCACGGAGCCGCGGCCTACAAGATCGACATTGCCCTCGAGGGTGACATTCCTTGGGTCAACCCCGATTGCGCGCGAGCAGGCACCGTGCACGTTGCGGGCAGCACCGCCGAGATCGTGGCCGCAGAGCGCGCGGTGGGTGCCGGCCGGATGCCGACGCGTCCGTTCGTGCTGGTGTGCCAGCAGTACCTGGCCGATCCGAGCCGAAGCGAGGGTGGCCGCAACCCGATTTGGGCCTACGCGCATGTCCCGCATGGGTATCGAGGTGATGCAACCGAGGCGATCTTGGACCAGATCGAGCGCTTCGCGCCGGGGGTGCGTGCCCGCATCCTGGCGATCCACCGACGCGGGCCCGTCGCACTTGCCGAACACAACCCCAACTATGTCGGCGGCGATATCGCGACCGGTCGCAAC
>JAEYNO010000243.1 GCA_023412515.1 Actinomycetes bacterium | reverse complement strand
CGCCCCGGCGGTGACGGGCGCCGGCAGGGTGCCGGCGCCCGCCGCGTCCGGAGGGACGACCCGGGGCGGCGGGGCGTCCGGTCGGTCGGCGCTCATGCCACGCGCGGCTGCGGCTCGGGCTCGGGCTGCGGGTCGTCCTGCGGCAGGTGCACGTCGTTGACGGTGATGTTGACCTCGATGACGCGCAGGCCCGTCATGCGCTCGACCGACGTGATGATGTTGCGGCGCACGCCCTCGGCGAGGTCGACGACGGACACGCCGTACTCGGCCACGAGGTCGACGTCGATCGCGGCCTCCTGCTCACCGACCTCGACGCTGATGCCCTGCGCGTGGTTGGTCGTGCCGCCGGGGATGCGCTCGCGCAGCGCACCGAACGCGCGGGCCGCACCGCCGCCGAGGGCGTAGACGCCCGCGACGTCACCCGCGGCGATGCCGGCGATCTTGGCGACGACGCCGTCGGCGATCGTCGTGGTGCCGTGCTCGGTCTGCAGCGGGGTCGAGCTCGCGACGCCGCCGCCGAGCGCGGTGTTGCCGCCGCGCGAGCCACGGTTCGCGGGGCTCGGGGTGCTCGTGGTGGTCGACGTCGGCGTGCTGGTCTGCTCGGTCATCGTTCCTCCTGTGCTGGGCGTGCCGCTGGCCGCGGCCCGGTGGTGCCGGTCGGGTGCCGTGCGCTCGCCGCGCCGTGGGGGCGTGGTGCGCCGACACTGGGTGAGTGCCCGCCGCCGCGTCGACGTCACGGTCGACCCGCTGTGACCTCCATCACAGCTCTTCTGCCGCGATCCGCCACCGGAGCGCGCGATGACGCCGGCCGTCCCGGTACCCACGACCCCCGAGGCCGGGGCCGTGCCCGACGACGAGCTCGTCGCGCGCGCGGGTCTCGGCGACCACGCCGCGTTCGCCGAGCTCGTCACGCGCCACGGCGCCGCGCTCTACCGTTACGCGCGCCGGATGCTGGGGTCGGCGCCCGACGCCGAGGACGCCGTGCAGGACGCGCTCACCGCCGCCTGGCTCGGCGCCGCGGGGTTCCGCGGCGCGTCGAGCGTGCGCACCTGGCTCTTCGGCATCCAGGCCAACTGCGTGCGCCGCGCGGCCCGCACGCGCACCCGCGCACCCGTCCCCGTGACGACCGACGCGGACGACGACCGCACCGACCCGGCTCCCGCCGGCGACGACCCGGTGGAACACTTGCTCGCGACCGACCTGCGCGCCGCGCTCGACCTCGCGCTCGCGGACCTGCCGGGCCCGCAGCGCGCGGCATGGCTGCTGGTCGAGGTCGAGGGCATGCCGTACGCGGACGCCGCGCAGGTGCTGGGCACGACGCACGCGGCGGTGCGGGGGCTGCTGGAACGGGCCCGCAGGACGCTCGGGAGGAGGTTCGCGACATGGCGCTGAACGACGGCGACGGCACGGGCCGCACGCCCGGCGACGACCTGCTCGACCTCGCGACGGCCCAGCTACGCACCCACACCGACGACGGCTGGGTGGCGGTCGCGCCGCGCGTGCTGGCGTCCGCGCTGCGGGCGGTCCGCCCCTCGCAGCCGGTCCGGGGGCGCCATGCCGAGGGCGACTACGTCGTCGCGGCCGAGGTCCTGCGCACGTCCGTGCGCGCGCTGCTCGACCCCGACCCGCGCGTCCGGCTGCGCCGGCTCGCGCTGCGCACCGACGCGGACGACGTGCTCGAGGAGGTCGTCGTCGAGGTCTCGGCCGCGTACCTGCAGCCGCTCGAGCCGCTGGCCGACGACGTGCGACGCACGGTGGCCGCGCACCTGCGCGACGTGCTCGGCGACCCCGACCTGCCCGACGACCTCGTGCGCGTCGACCTGCTGGTGACGGACGTCCACCGCGCCTGACGGCGACGACCTGACGCCGACCGCACGGCGCCCGACCGGCCGCGCCCGACCGCTCAGGCGCGGAGGGCCGCCACCGATGGGCAGGAGACGGGAGGTGGGTGTGCAGGGCGTGCAGGCGATCACCGCGCGCATGGCCGCGATCGAGTCGGCCATCGCGACGGTCAGCGCTGCCCGGACGCCCGCCGCCGCCCTCGCGACCGGCTCGACGCCGTCGGCCACCGGCACCGCGTTCGCGGCGGCGCTGGCCGCGGAGGTGAGCAGCACCGAGCGCGCCGTCGGCACCGCCGCCGCCGTCGCGCCGACGGGCGCCCTGCCGCCCTTCGACGGCTTCACGCCCGAGCAGGTCGGCAACGCCGCCGCCGTCGTCGCGGCGGGCCGCGGCATGGGCCTGTCGCTGCGGGACCAGGCGATCGGCGTCATGACGGCGATCGGCGAGTCGTCGCTGCGCGTCGTGGACCACGGCGACGCCGCGGGGCCCGACAGCCGCGGACTGTTCCAGCAGCGCGACAACGGCGCGTGGGGCACGTACGCCGAGCGCATGGACCCGACCGCGTCGGCGCAGAGCTTCTTCCGCGCGCTGCAGCGCGTGGACGGGCGCGACGCGATGGCGCCGACGCTCGTCGCGCACGCCGTGCAGCGCAACGCCGACCCGCAGCACTACGCGCGCTCGTGGGACTCCGCGGTCGCGCTGGTCGCGCGGCTCACGGGCGCGACGCCCGCGCAGGTCACGGGCTGACGCGGCGCGCAGGTCACCGGCTCACGCACAGCGCACGTCCGGCGGCGGCCCGCGCACGTCCGGCCGGCGGCCGCTCGGCACGACACCGCGCC
>JAEYNO010000209.1 GCA_023412515.1 Actinomycetes bacterium | reverse complement strand
GGCGACGTCGGGGTGGCGACGGGCGAGGTCGAGCACCGCGGCGAGCCGGCCGCCGCCGCGCACGAGCTCGTCGAGGTCGGGCCCGGGCGCCGTCACGTCGTCGCCCGCGGGCACGGGCGCCGGCCCGACCACGGGTGCGAGCACCGAGAGTCGCGCCTGGGCGACGTCGCCCTCGGTCGCCCAGAGGGCGAACGTGCGCTGCAGGCCGAGCCGGGTGCTGCGTCCCCCGGTCGCCTCGACCGCGAGCCCGCGCGGTCCCCACGTGTCGGGGCGGTCCAGCAGCCCGACGGCGTCGGCGGGGACGCGGGCCTCGACGTCCACGGACGCGCCGGGTGCGAGCGGCGCGTCGAGGGCGACCGTCGCGACGACGGTGCCGACGCGGGCGCGCGCGTCGGCCGTGCCCGGCTCGAGCCACGTGGCGAGGTCGGCCCGCGACCCCGGGCGGATGCGCTCGAGCCGCACGCGCGCGCGGAGGTTCGCGATCTCCTCGTCGGTCGTGTTGGTCAGGCGCGCCTGCACGACCAGGTCGTCGCCGGGACGCAGCACGTTCGGGGTGACCTGCGTGATCTGCACGCGGACCGGGTCGAGGTCCGCGGCGGGGGTGCTCGCGCCGTGGGTCGTCGTCGGGGACGGAGCCGGTGTCGCCGACGCCGCGCCCGGGGTCACGAGCGCGAGCAGCAGCAGGAGCGTGGCGAGCAGCGTGGGAGCGGCTCGACGGGCAGCGCTCATCCGTCGGTGAGGACGCTGAGGGCCATGCCGGCCAGGCGTCGCTCGTTCGGGTAGGCGAGCCGGCCGGACAGGTCGACCACGCGCACCCACTCGACGTCCTCGGCCTCCCCGTCGGGGTCGTTCTCGACCGTGAGGTCGCCGTGCAGGGCCCCCAGCAGGAAGTGGTGCACGACCTTGTGCACGCGGTGCTCGTCGCCGGAGAACCAGTAGTCGATGACGCCGAGGCGGCGCAGCACGCGCCCGGTGATGCCCGTCTCCTCCGCGATCTCGCGGACGGCGGCCTCCTCGGGCGTCTCGTCGCCCTCGAGGTGCCCCTTGGGCAGGCACCACTCGAGCCGCCCGGCGCGGTTGCGCCGGGCGATCACCGCCGCGGCGTAGTGCTCGCCCTGCCGGGTGACGACGAGCCCGCCGGCCGACGTCTCGTCGACCACGGGCAGCGTCGCGGGCGCCTGACGGGGCGTGACGCGTGCGGGGTCGATGCGCAGCGCGTGCCCGCCGGGCGGGGCCGGCACACGCCCGGGGCGGGGCGGGTGGGCGGCGGTGGACATGCCGACACTGTAACGACTCGGCATCACCGCACCACGCACGGTCGCGACGCGCGGTCACGTGGAGATCACGTGAGAGTCATCGGCACGTCATGCGCACCACACCCGCGGACGCAGGGCGCGCGACCTCTGGCAGGCTTGTCCGGTGCCCGACGCCCCCGCCCAGCCCGACGCCGCCGCGGTGCAGCAGCTGCGCCGCCGCGCCCTGGAGTCCCTCGCCACGATGGCGCCCGACGCGCTCGACCTGGGGACGCGGTTCCGCGCGGCCGGGTACGAGCTCGCGCTCGTGGGCGGACCCGTGCGCGACGCGTTCCTCGGCCGGCCCAGCCACGACCTCGACCTGACGACGTCCGCGACGCCGGACGAGGCGGAGCCGCTGCTCGCGGCGTGGGGCGACGCGCACTGGGACATCGGGCGCGAGTTCGGCACGATCGGCGCGCGCCGGTTCGCGGGCCGGCACGGCGCCGGCTCGCAGGACGTCGTCGTCGAGGTCACGACCTACCGGACCGACGCGTACGACCCGACGTCGCGCAAGCCGCTCGTCGCGTTCGGCGACACCCTCGAGGGCGACCTGTCGCGGCGCGACTTCACGGTCAACGCGATGGCCGTGCGCGTGCCCGACCTGCAGTTCGTCGACCCGTTCGACGGGCTGGGCGACCTCGCGCGGCGCGTGCTGCGCACGCCGATCGACCCGCGCCGCTCGTTCGACGACGACCCGTTGCGCATGATGCGCGCGGCGCGGTTCGTCGCGCAGCTCGGGTTCCGGCTCGACGACGACGCGCGCGCGGCGATCGTCGACATGGCCTCCCGGATCTCGATCGTGTCCGCCGAGCGCGTGCGCGACGAGCTGACGAAGCTGCTGCTCGCGCCGCACCCGCGCGCGGGCCTCGAGGTGCTCGTCGACACGGGCCTGGCGGACCACGTGCTGCCCGAGCTGCCCGCGCTGCGCCTCGAGATCGACGAGCACCACCGCCACAAGGACGTCTACCAGCACTCGCTCATGGTGCTGGAGAAGGCGATCGCCCTCGAGACCGGGCCCGACGGCGCCGTGCCCGGCCCCGACCTGGTGCTGCGCCTGGCCGCGCTGCTGCACGACATCGGCAAGCCGCGCACGCGACGGTTCGAGGACGGCGGGGGCGTGAGCTTCCATCACCACGAGGTCGTCGGCGCCAAGATGGCCGCCAAGCGCCTCAAGGCCCTGCGCTTCGACAAGCAGACCGTGCAGGACGTCGCGCGCCTCACCGAGCTGCACCTGCGGTTCCACGGCTACGGCGACGGCGAGTGGACCGACTCCGCGGTGCGCCGCTACGTGACCGACGCGGGTCCGCTGCTGGAGCGGCTGCATCGGCTGACGCGCTCGGACTCCACGACCCGCAACCAGCGCAAGGCCGCGCGGCTCAAGGCCGCGTACGACTCGCTGGAGGACCGGATCGCGACGCTGCGGGAGGCCGAGGAGCTCGCGGCGATCCGCCCCGACCTCGACGGCACGCAGATCATGGAGGTGCTCGGCATCCGCCCCGGCCGCGAGGTCGGCGAGGCGTACCGCTACCTGCTGGACCAGCGCCTCGAGCACGGCCCGCTGGGGGAGGAGCGCGCGCGCGACGTGCTGCTCGCGTGGTGGGCCCAGCGCTCGTCCTGAGCCCGGCGGGTCAGTCGACCCGCACCACCAGCACGCACACGTCGTCCTCCTGCCCGCCGTCGACCACGTCGGCGACGAGCGCGTCGCGGACGGTCGTCGCGTCGGCGTCCGGCGGCAGGGTCGCGAGGTGCGCCTCGAGCGCCTCGATGCCCTCGCGCAGCCCGCGGTCGCGGCGCTCGACGAGCCCGTCGGAGTAGAGCACCACGACGGACCCCCGCGGCAGCTCGCGCGACGCCTCCGGCGCGGTCCGTGACTGCGGCGACGGCAGGCCGACCGGCGTGCGGCGCCCGCCCTCGAGACGCTCGACGGTGCCGTCCGGCAGCCGCACCAGACCCGGCGGGTGCCCGGCCGAGGACCACGTCACGTGCGCGCCGTCGCGCGTGCGGCGCCACCGCAGCAGCACGCAGGTCGCGACGTCACCCAGGTCCAGGGCGCGCACCAGGCCGTCGAGGCGGCGCAGCGCCGCGCCCGGGCTGTCGCCGCGCCACACCGCGGTGCGCAGCAGCGTCCGCAGCTGCCCCATCGACGCCGCGGCCCGCAGGTCGTGACCCACGACGTCGCCCACCGTGAGGCTCGTGCTGCCGTCGGGCAGCACGTACGCGTCGAACCAGTCGCCCCCGACCTCGGCGCGCCGCCCCGACGGCAGGTACGACGCCGCGACGTCGAGCCCGCCCACGTCGCCCAGCACGGGCAGCAGCGAGTGCTGCAGCGTGAGGGCCGCGTCCCGCTCCGCCAGGTAGAGGCGCACGTTCTCCAGCAGGACGCCCGCGCGCCGGCCCAGGTGCGCGGCGGTCACGACCGCCTCGCGGTCGAACCCGTCGACGTCCTCGTGCACGAGGCACAGCACGCCCAGCACGCGCCCGCGCCCCGTGACCGGCACGAGCATCGCGCTGCCCAGGCCCAGCTCGTGCAGCAGGCGCAGCTCGTCGGGCGTCGTGCGGCCGGGCAGCGAGGCCACGTCGACCGGCAGCGTCACGGGCACGTGCGTGGCGTCCGCCGCGAGCGTCTCCGCGACGCGGGGCGAGCGCAGCAGCCACGACGTGCCCTGCGAGCCCAGCGCGTGCGCGGCGGCCCGCCGGGCGGGGTCGGTCGCGGCGACGTGCACGCGCTCGAACCGGCCGCCCTCCGAGACCATCGCGACGAAGCCCCACGTCGCCATGCGCGGCACGACGGTGTCAGCGAGCGCGGCCACGGCCGCGTCGTAGTCGAGGTGCCGGGACAGCTCGTCACCGACCGTCGCGAGCAGCTCGAGCCGGTCGGCGGTGCGGTGCATGAGCGTCAGCTCGAGCGTGCGCGCCGCGTCGCCGACCGTCTCGGCCGTGACGTCCACCTGCACGCCGACGCGGTACATCACGTGCCCCTCGGCGTCGCGCACGTGCGCCACCGCGAGCTGGTTCCAGAACTGCGACCCGTCCTTGCGCGCGTTGAGCAGCGTCTCGCGCAGGTCCTCGCCCGCGGCCAGCGCGGCGCGCACCCGGTCGACGGCTGCGGGGTCCGTGTCGGCCGACTGCAGGAAGCGGCAGTTGCGTCCCACGACCTCGTCCGCGGCGTACCCCGTGAGCGCCGTGAACGCCGTGTTGCACCACACGACAGGGTCGTCGGGCAGGTTCGGGTCGGACACGGTCATGGCGTGCGGGCCCGCCTCCAGGACCAGCCGCGCGAGCACGCCGTCCAACGCCCAGCCGCCCGCCGCGGGGCGTGCGACGCCGTCGAGCGTGCTGCCGTTCGTGCGGCCGTCGGTCGGGTCCGCGCCGGGCGCGCGCACGCTCACGAGCGGACCGCCGCCGGTGCCGGGACCTCGACGGGCTCGCGCGGACCGGCGGCGAACGCGACAGCCCCCGCGAGGTAGACGGCCGCGATCAGCGCGAACACGCCGCGCGACCAGCCCGTGTCGGGCAGCGCGACCGCGGCGAGCGCCGCCGCCCCGACGAACGCCGCGTTGTACAGCACGTCGTACAACGAGAACGCCCGCCCCCGGTACGCGTCGGCCGTGTCCCGCTGCACGATCGTGTCGACCGCGATCTTCGCGCCCTGCGCCGCGAGCCCCAGCGCGACGGCCGTCGCGAGCACCGCGGCGCGCGCGACGGTCACGACGAGCACCAGCTGGCTGACCACGGCCAGCAGCATGCACGCGACGATCCACACGTGCGCGCCCACGCGGGGCACCAGCAGCGGCGTCAGCACGACCGCGAGCGCGAAGCCGACGGCGCTCGCGGCCAGGACCGTGCCGAACGTGCGCAGACCGGCACCGGCGTCGGACGGGTCGGACAGCAGGTTGCGCGAGATGAGGATGCTCGCGATGAAGACCGCGCCGTAGCAGAACCGGTGCAGCGCCATGACGCCGAGCGCGTACCCCGGGGTCCGGCGCGCGACCAGGTACCGCGCGCCCGCGACCAGGCCGTGCGCGAGGCTCGCGAGCGCCGCCTTCATCTCGGAGGTGTCGGCACGCTCGTCCGGTCCGAGCTGGTCGGGGCCCAGGCGGGCCGCGAGCGCCGACGCGCACGCCATCACCGCGGCCGCGACCAGCAGCGAGATCGCGTCCCGCAGCCGGCCGTCCGGCAGCAGCAGGCCCAGCACGAAGCCCACGAGCGCCCCCACACCCGCCGACGCCGCCCCCAGCGTCGGGGTCAGCGAGTTGGCCGTGAGGAGCAGGGGCCCGTCGACGACCTTCGGCAGGGACGCCGACAGTGCCGCGAGCAGGAACCGGTTGACCGACAGCGTCGCGAGCGCCAGCACGTACACGAGCGGCCCCACGCCCTGCGTGAGCATGACCACCGCGATCGTCGCCGTCAGCGCGACCCGCACGAGGTTGCCGTACAGCAGCACCTGGCGGCGGCGCCACCGGTCGAGCAGCACGCCGGCCCACGGCCCGACGATCGTGAACGGCAGCAGGAGGACCGCGAACGCGGCGGCGACGCCCGTGGCGGTCGACGCGTTCTCGGGCGAGAAGAAGAACAGCGTGGCCAGCCCGACCTGGAACATGCCGTCGGACGACTGGCTCACCAGCCGCACGGCGAACAGGCGCCGGAAGCCGGTCAGCGGCCAGAGCGCCCGGAGGTCGGAGATCACCTGCACCGCCTCAGGCTACGTGCCGCCACCGACCTCGCCCGCCGGGCCGCCGCGCGCCGCCCCGACACGCGGCACAACCTGGAGCGCACCTGCGTCGTTGTGGTGGCGACAGGATAGTCCGGGACCGATTCAGGGCGGCGACGATGGTGAGGACGACGTGAGCCGGGGCGGGGCAGCGATGCTCGACCGGCTCGTGGCGGAGCGGTACGGAGGGCTCGTCGCGTACGCGACGGTGCTGACGGGAGACCGTCACGAGGCGCAGGACGTCCTGCACGACGCGCTGGTGTCGACGTTCTCGGCGCGGGCGTCGTTCGGGTCGGTGCCGCAGGCCGAGGCGTACGTGCGCCGCGCGGTCGCGTCACGCTTCGTGGACCGCGCACGTCGGCGCACCCGGGAGCGGGCCGCCGTCGCGCGGCTGGCCGGGCGCGAGGCGGTCAGCACCGAGCTGCGCTCGGACCTGCTGGACGCCGACGTGGCCGCGGCGCTCGCGGCGCTGCCGCCGCAGCAGCGGGCGTGCGTGGTGCTGCGGCACCTCGACGACCTGTCCGTGCGGGACACCGCGCGTCTGCTCGGCATCGGCGAGGGCACGGTCAAGCGCTACGTGTCCGACGCCGTGGCGGCGCTCGACGCGGCGCTCGGCACCACCACGACGGGCGACGAACGGCTGCCCGTCACCCTCGTCGACTCGACCCGCGACACCCCGGAGGTGCGCCGTGAGCGGTGACCTGAGCGCGCGGCTCGACGCCGCGCTGCGTCGTCAGGAGCAGCACGAGCAGGGCACCAGGCCGGACGCCTCAACGCTCGCCGACCTGCACGCCCGCGTGGCGCGCGCCCGGCGCGGACGCGCCGTGTCGTACGCCGCGGTCGCCGCGGCGG
>JAEYNO010000258.1 GCA_023412515.1 Actinomycetes bacterium | reverse complement strand
CGCCTGGCGCGCGCGTGGTTCGCGCTCCCCCGCGCCCCGCACCTGCGCCTGCGCACGGGCGAGGCGCGCGCCGAGCTGGCCACGCTGCCCGACGCGTCGTTCGACGTCGTGGTGCGGGACGTCTTCGCGGGCGACCGGACGCCGGACCCCCTCACGACGCTCGAGTTCACGCGCGACGTCGCGCGCGTGCTGCGCCCGGGCGGGGTCTACCTCGCGAACTGCGCCGACCGCCCGCCGCTGGCGCTCGCGCGCGCCGAGCTCGCGACGATCGCGGCGGCGTTCGCGCGGATCGGCGTGGTCGCCGAGCCGGCGCTGCTGCGCGGGCGGCGCTACGGCAACCTCGTCCTGGTCGGCACCGACGACCCCACCCTGCTCGACGACCCGGGGCTGGACCGCACGCTACGGAGCCTTCCGGTCCCGGCGCGGCTGCTGAGCGACGGCGAGACGCGCGTGCTCGCGGGCCGGGCCACCCCGCGCCACGACCCGCCTGCGTCCCCCGGGGCGGGGCAGGGCGACGTCGCACCGGGCGCGCCGGTCCCCCGGGCATGACGCGGGGCCGCACCGTCGGACGGTGCGGCCCCGCGTCGGCGTCCCCGGCGTCGCGCCGGGACGCGGGTCACAGCGGGCGGACGTGCTCCGCCTGCGGACCCTTCTGACCCTGCGTGATGTCGAACTCCACGCGCTGCCCCTCGTCGAGCGAGCGGTAGCCCTGCGTGTCGATCGCCGAGTAGTGCACGAAGACGTCGGCACCGCCGTCGTCCTGCGCGATGAACCCGAAGCCCTTCTCGGCGTTGAACCACTTGACCGAGCCCTGTGCCATGTCCCGCATCCTTCTGTCCCACCGTGTGACGGTGCGTGCCGACTGCCCGCACCGCGCCGCAATGCCTCACGTCCTGCACCGGGCGGTCCGGTCCCCGCGGGGACGGGCGGATCCTCATGCCACCGCGACCGAGGTCACGGCGCGAGACCGGTCGAGCGTCCGTACGTCACTGCAACGCTGGTGATCCTTCCACGCCGGTGTGGCGTACGCCACGGAACGGGCGGTTTCGTTCGCTCGGGACGGCAACGATCCGGTCACGACGCCGGCACCGCACGCTGGTGCGCCGACGGCCCGCCCGGCGGCGGACGGTCAGGCCTCGTCCCCGCCCTCGTCCACCTGGGTCGCGAGGAAGCGCTCGAGCTCGGCGCCGATCTCCTCGGCGGTCGGCAGGTCGGTGGCCTGGGCCAGCAGGCTCGTCCGCCCCACGCTGCGCGTGAACGCGTCGTACTGCTCCTCGAGGGCCTGCACGACCGCCGCGACCTCGCTCGACCCCTCGACCTGACGCTCGACCTCCCGCGTCGCCTCGGCGGCCGCGGGCTCGAGATCGGCGAGCCGCAGGTCGAGCCCGGCCGCACGCTGCACGTGCCGCAGGCCCGCGAGGCCCGCCGCCGGGTAGGGCGACTGCGCGAGGTAGTGCGGCACGTGCACGGCGAAGCCCATCGCGTCGTGACCGGCCTCGCCCAGGCGCAGCTCGAGCAGCGCCGACGCGCTGGCCGGCACCTGCACCGTGCCGAAGAACGACGTGTGGTCGGCCACGAGGTCGGCGCGCGTCGCGTGCGCGGTGACCGAGATCGGCCGCGTGTGCGGCACGCCCATCGGGATGCCGTGCAGCCCGACGACGAGCGGCACGTCGAAGCGCTCGACGACCTGGCGCACCGCCGCGACCCAGCGCTCCCACTGCACGTCGGGCTCGAGCCCGTGCAGGAGCAGGAACGGCGTGCCCTGCGCGTCGTGCAGGAGGTCCACGACGAGCTCGGGCGCGTCGTAGCCAGTCCAGCCTTCGTCGAACGTCATCACGGGGCGGCGCGAGCGGTAGTCCACGAGCTGGTCGACGTCGAACGTCACGAGCCGCTGGGCGGGGCCGCCCGACACGAGGTGGTCGACAGCGACCTGACCCGCGTGGCCGGCGTCCACGAAGCCGCGCACGGCGTGCACCAGCACGGGTCCGGCGCCGCCGTCGCGGGTCGCCGCGTCCACACGCTCGGCCACGTCGACGTCCACGTCGTAGATGTCCCGGGGGTCCAGCATCGCTCACTCGCCTCTCGTCGTGCGGTCGAGTGGTGCAACGCCGGACCGGCCCGGAGTCTTCCCGCGTCGTGCCGTGACCTGCGCGGCACCGTGCCGGGGCGACGGGCCGGCGGGGCGGTCAGTGACCGGGCAGGCGCACGACCTCGACGAAGAACTCGTCGATCTGCCGCACCACGTCGATGAAGCGGTCGAAGTCGACGGGCTTGGTCACGTACGCGTTGGCGTGCAGCGAGTAGGACCGCAGGACGTCCTCCTCGGCCTCCGACGTCGTGAGCACGACCACCGGGATCGCGCGCAGCGTCGCGTCGGACTTCATGGCCTCGAGGACCTCCCGGCCGTCCATGCGCGGCAGGTTGAGGTCGAGCAGCACGAGGTCCGGCGTCGGGGCGTCGGCGTGCTCGCCCTCCTTGCGCAGGAACTCGAGCGCGCTGACGCCGTCCGCGACCACCGAGAGGCGGTTGCGGACCTTGTTGTGCTCGAACGCCTCGCGCGTCATCAGCACGTCGCCCGGGTCGTCCTCGACGAGCAGCACGTCGATCGGCTTCTGCACGGACACTCAGGCCTGCCCCTCGACCCCGGCGGGCGGGGCGTCGTCCTCGGCCGCCGGCAGCGTCCAGCGGATGCTGGTGCCCTCCCCGGCGGTCTCCGGGATCGAGATGCGACCGCCGTGGAACTCGACGATCTTCTTGCACAGCGCGAGCCCGATCCCGGTGCCCTCGTACAGGTCCTTGGCGTGCAGCCGCTGGAAGATGACGAAGACGCGCTCGGCGTACTGCGGGTCGATGCCGATGCCGTTGTCCCGGCACTCGAACTCCCAGGAGTCTTCCACACGCGTCGCGCTGACGTGGACGTGCGGGACCCGGTCGGGGTGCCGGAACTTCACGGCGTTGCCGACGAGGTTCTGCAGCAGCTGGACCAGCAGCGGCTCCTCGCCCCGGACGACCGGGAGGCCGTCGTGCGTGACGACCGCACCGGTCTCCTCGACACGCTCCGAGAGCTGGTCGACCGCGCGGTCGAGCGCCTGCGCGACGTCGACGTCGACGACCTCGCCGCCCACGCGGCCGACGCGCGAGAAGCCCAGCAGGTCCTGGATGAGCCGCTGCATGCGCTTGGCGCCGTCGACCGCGAAGTCGATGTACTGGTCGGCCCGCTCGTCGAGCTGGCCGCCGTAGCGCTTCTTGAGCAGCTGCGTGAAGCTCGCGACCTTGCGCAGCGGCTCCTGCAGGTCGTGCGACGCGACGTACGCGAACTGCTCGAGGTCGCGGTTGGAGCGCCGCAGCTCCTCGGCCTGCTCGGTCAGCCGGTCGTGCGCGTCGGCGATCTCGCGCCGCGACTCCTCGAGCGCCGCGAGCTGCGTCACGAGCCCGACGCGCATCGCCTCGACGTCCGACGCGAGCTGCTCGATCTCCCCCGGCCCGTCGACGCTCACGACGTGGCTGAGGTCGCCCGAGGACACCGCGCGGCTCGCGGCCGCGAGCTCGTCCACGGGTGCGAGCACCCAGCGCCGCAGCACGACCCACAGGGTCGTGCCGACCGCGAGCGCTGCGACCACGAGCCCGGCGATGATCAGCGCGGTGAGCCGCTGCCACTGCTCGACCTCGGCGACGGCCTCCAGGCGGTTGGCGCGCAGCTCGTCGTTGTAGACCTCGACGGCCGTACGCGTCTCGTCGAAGAGCACGCGGCCGCTCTCGATGACGGCCGGGTCGACCGCGGCCGGGCCTCCCGCGGCGACGGCCGCGATCGTGGGCTCGGCGAACTCGTCGTACCAGCGGTCGGCGGCGTCGCGCGCGGCGCGCGCGCTCGCGACCAGCACCTCGTCCTGCGAGGTCCGCGCGACCCGCTCCGCGACGTCCGCGATCGAGTCCTCCTGCTCGCGCGAGCGGTGGTACGGCTCGAGGGTGACGTCGTCGCCGGTCAGCGCGTAGCCGCGGACCGCGGTCTCGGCGTCGACGAGGCGGATGTACGCGGCGTCGGCGCGCGTGACCGCGTCGAAGTACGTCTGCGTGACGAGCTCCTGGGCCTGCGAGGAGCGCGCCGCGACGTACCCCGTGAGCACGAGGACCGCACCCAGCACCGCGCCCGCGACGCCCAGCAGGACGCCGAGCCGGCGACGCAGCGTCGCGCGCGGCGGGCCGGGACGGGCGGGCCCGCTCACGCGGGCCACCCCACCAGCACGACCGCCGCGTCGTCGACGAGGTCGCCGCCGTGCCGCTCGCGGACCGCCGACAGCAGGCGCCCGAGCAGGGGGTCCTCGTCGGGCGCGACCGCCGCACCGTCGTCCGGGGCCGCGTGCAGCGTGCGGTCGGCCAGCTCGAGCAGCCCCGGCTTGCCCAGCCGCGTGCCGTCGGCGGCGACCGTCGCCTCGAGCAGCCCGTCGGTGTAGAGCAGCACGCGCCACGCGGGCCCCAGGTCGAGGCGGCGCGCGGGCCAGCCGCCCCCCACGGGGATCCCGAGCGCACGCCCGCGCGCGTCGGACGGCAGCAGCGTCGACGGGTCGCCGACCAGCAGCGGCACGGGGTGACCCGCGAGGTAGAGGTCGGCCGAGCGTCGGTCGGGGTGGATCGCGAGCATCGTCGCGGTCGTGAACACCTCGGGGCGCGAGCGCTCGGCCTGCAGCACGCGCTCGAGCAGCCCGAGGATCTCGTCGGCGTGGGTCCCCGCGATCACGAGCGTGCGCCACGCGGTGCGCAGCGTCGCACCGAGCGCCGCTTCGTCGGGACCGTGCCCGCACACGTCGCCCACGATGACGAGCACGGTGCCGTCGGGGCGCTCGACCACGTCGTAGAAGTCGCCGCCCAGCAGGCCGTCGCGCCCCGCGCGGTAGCCGACGCGGACCTCCAGGCGCTCGTCGGTCACGCGCGGCGTGGGCAGCAGCGCGCGCTCGAGGCGCGTGGTCTCCGCGGCACGGACCAGGCTCCGGTACAGCGCGCGGCCCGTGTCCTCCAGGCGCCGGCGCTGCACGGCGTACCGCACCGAGCGCGCGAGCACGTCAGGGTGCACGTCACCCTTGACGAGGAAGTCCTGCGCGCCCGCCGCCACGGCCTCCAGGCCCGCGTCGGTGCCGGTCAGCCCCGTCAGCACGACGACCGGCGGCGCACCCGCGTCGAGCACGCGCTGCAGCGCGCTCAGGCCCATCGCGTCGGGCAGGCCCAGGTCGAGCAGGACGCAGTCGACGTCGAGGTTCTCGAGCGCCTCGTCGACCGAGCGGGCCCACACGGTCTCGTGCACGAGACCCGCGTCCTGCAGGTGCTCCTGCACCAGGACCGCGTCCCCCTCGTCGTCCTCCACCACGAGGATGCGCATCGGCAGGTCGTCCGCGGTGGAGGCGGGGGGCGCCTCGGCCTCGCGTGCAGCAGAGCCGTGCATGGGGTCCTTCCCGTCGGTGTGCACGCACTGTAAGGCAGGACGGTCACGCACGTGCGACGGGCGCGTCGATCGGGCCGTCGCGCGCGTCGTGGCCCACGCACCCCCGCGACGAGCGGATAATGGACGGCCGCCCGCGACGGGCGGGGGCGGTCGGGCCGGGTCCCGACGGCGCCGACGACCGGGCTCGCACCCGGCACGACGGGGGTGGACGGGCTGGTGGCAGGGATCGACAGCGAGCTGGACGGCGAGCAGCGGGTCGTCGACGGGCTGTACGCGCGCCTCGACGAGCTGCGCGCGC
This sequence comes from Actinomycetes bacterium, assembly GCA_023412515.1. Classification (GTDB taxonomy): domain Bacteria; phylum Actinomycetota; class Actinomycetes; order Actinomycetales; family Cellulomonadaceae; genus Cellulomonas. The sequence continues at coordinate 1,879 of JAEYNO010000258.1, read as the reverse complement.
AGGCGCGCCACCGCCTCGCGTCGGTGCGCCGCGCGGGGCCCTCGGGCTCGCCGCAGAACCGCTCGGAGCGCGACGCGTTCGCGACGCTCTACGAGGACCGGGTCGCGCAGCTCGAGGCGGTCGAGGACCGGCTCGCGTTCGGTCGCCTCGACCTGCGCGAGGGAGAGCGGCGCTACATCGGACGGCTGGGGCTCACCGACGAGGAGCAGACGCCGCTGCTGACCGACTGGCGCGCGCCGGCGGCGCAGGCGTTCTACCGCGCGACCGCCGCGCACCCCGACGGCGTCGCCCGCCGCCGCCACCTCGTCACGGCCGGCCGGCGCGTCACGGGTCTCGAGGACGACGTCCTCGACGTCGACGCTCTCGCCGCGGCGGGCGTCGACCCCGACTCGCTCGCGGGCGTCTCGGGCGAGGGCGCGCTGCTCGCGGCGCTCGGCGCGGCGCGCACCGGCCGCATGGGCGACATCGTCGCGACGATCCAGGCCGAGCAGGACGCGATCATCCGCTCCGAGCTCGCCGGCGCGCTCGTCGTGCAGGGCGGCCCCGGCACCGGCAAGACGGCGGTCGCGCTGCACCGCGCCGCGTATCTGCTGTACGCGCACCGCCGCCTGCTCGAGCGCTCGGGCGTGCTGCTGGTCGGCCCGTCGCGCACCTTCCTGCGCTACATCGACCAGGTGCTGCCCTCGCTCGGCGAGACCGGTGTCGTCACCGCGACGCTCGCCGAGCTGTACCCGGGCGTCGAGGCGCGCGGCACCGAGCCCGACGCCGTCGCCGAGATCAAGGGACGGGCGCTCATGGCGCGCGTCGTCGCGCGAGCCGTGCGCCAGCGGCAGCGCGTGCCGGCGCAGCCCACCAGCGTGCGGATCGACGGCCGCACAGTCGTCGTGCGGCCCAAGGACGTCGCGGGGGCCATCGCGCGCGCCCGCCGGCAGAACAAGCCGCACAACCTCGCGCGCGTGACGTTCGTGCGCGACATGCTCGCGCGGCTCGCCGACCAGTACGTGCAGCAGCTCGCGTGGGACGTGCCGCCCGAGGACCGCGCGGAGATCGTCGAGGACCTGCGCACGACGCGCGAGATCCGCATCGCGCTCAACCTCGCGTGGATGCCGCTGACCCCGCAGGGCCTGCTCACCGACCTGTGGACCAAGCCCCACCGGCTCGCGGCCGCCGCACCCGAGCTGTCGGACCGCGAGCGCGCGCTCCTGGCCCGGCCCGCGGACGCACCGTGGACGCCCGCCGACGTGCCGCTGCTCGACGAGGCCGCCGAGCTGCTGGGCGAGGACGACCAGGCCGCCCGCGCGCAGGCGCGGGCCGACGCCGAGCGGCGCACGCAGGAGCTCGAGTACGCGCGCCAGGTGCTGCAGAGCACCGGCGCCGGGGACCTCGTGTCCGCCGAGGCGCTCGCCGACCGGTTCGCGAGCAGCGGACCGTCGTTGACGACCGCCGAGCGGGCCGCCGCGGACCGGTCGTGGACCTACGGTCACGTGGTCGTCGACGAGGCGCAGGAGCTGTCCGCGATGGCATGGCGCGCGCTGCTGCGGCGCGTGCCGACCCGGTCGCTCACCATCGTCGGGGACGTCGCGCAGACGTCGTCGGCGGGGGGCACGCACGACTGGGAGGCGATGCTCGGGCCGCTGCTGCGCGGGTCCTGGCGGCTGGCCGAGCTCACGGTCAACTACCGCACACCCGCGACGGTCGCGCACGCCGCCCGGCGGGTCGCGCTGGCGGCGGGCCTGCCCGTGAGCCCGCAGACGTCGGCGCGCGACGTGCCCGACGCGCTGCGGCTGCACCGGGTCCCCGCCGACGACCTCACGACGGCCGCCGCGGCGAACGCGCGCGACCTGGCGGCGACGGTGAGCCAGGCCGGCGGTGCGGGGCG
>JAEYNO010000159.1 GCA_023412515.1 Actinomycetes bacterium | reverse complement strand
GGCGGGTGGCGTGCGGCGTCAGCGTGTGGCGGACGCCGCCGGGACGGGTGCGTCCGCGGGCGCGGCGGGTGCGCTGCCGGTCGAGCCGCGCACGACGAGCTCGGGGTGGAACAGCAGCTCGGCGCGCGCGGCGCGCGTGCCGGTGATCTCGGCGACGAGCGCCGAGACCGCGGCGTGGCCCATCGCGGCGACGGGCTGGCGCACCGTCGTCAGCGGCGGGTCCGTGAACGCCACGAGGGGCGAGTCGTCGAAGCCGACGACCGACACGTCCTCGGGGACGCGCAGGCCGAGCTGGCGAGCGGCGCGCACGGCGCCGAGGGCCATGAGGTCGGAGCCGCAGATCACGGCCGTGTGCCCCGACGTGAACAGCTCGGTCGCGGCGGCCTGGCCGCCCTCGACCGTGAACAGCGTCGAGACGACGTGCGCGTCGGCGTCGGTGGTCCCCAGGTGCTTCTCGAGGAGCGAGACGAACGCGTCGCGCTTACGCTGCGAAGGGACGAAGCGCGTGGGCCCGACGGCGAGCCCGATCGCACGGTGGCCGAGGGAGTACAGGTGACGGAACGCCTGGTCCATCGCGGCGGAGTCGTCGGTCGACACCGCCGGGGCGTCCACGCCCTCGGCGTAGCCGTTGACGAGCACGAGCGGCACGCCGCGCCCGCGCAGCCGGTGGTACCGGTCCTTGCTGGCGGTGGTGTCGGCGTGCAGGCCGGACACGAAGACGATGCCGTCCACGGAGTGCTCCATGAGCAGCTCGACGTACTGGTCCTCGGTCGTGCCGCCGGGGGACTGCGTGCACAGCAGCGGCGTGTACCCGCGGTCGCTGAGCATGGTCTCGATGATCTGCGCGAACGCGGGGAAGACGGGGTTGGTGAGCTCGGGGACCACGAGCCCGACGAGCCCGGCGGACCGCATCCGCAGCTTCTCGGGGCGCTCGTAGCCGAGCATGTCGAGCGCCGTGAGCACCGCCTGCCGCGCCTGTGCGGACACGCCCGGCTTGCCGTTGAGCACGCGCGACACGGTCGCGGTGCTCACCCCGGCCTGCTCGGCCAGGTCGGTCAGTCGTGTGCGCACAGACGGCAGCGTAGTCGGGGTCATCGGACCTCCTCGTCCTGGTGCCGCTCCTCGTGCGGAGCACGCTGTGAAACCGTTGCCTGAAAGTTACCGTAACGATTTGCAGCAACGGGTGCAACGCACCTACCTTCACGTCATGGGCCGACGGCGGCACGACCGGCGTCGGTGAGTCGAACGACTTACAGGAGACGAACGATGCGACGAGGCATCCCGGCCGCAGCGGTGGCGCTCGGCCTCGCACTCACGCTCACGGCGTGCGGCGGTTCCAGCGACGACACCTCGGGCGGCTCGACGCCCGGCAGCACGGCCGACGGCGGTTCGGGCGACGGCCTCGTCGTCTGGGTCGACGAGACCCGGAAGGACGCGGTCGAGCAGGCCGCCAAGGCGTTCGAGGACGAGAACGACGTCGACGTCGAGCTCGTGCTCAAGAACTTCGAGGACATCCGCGCCGACTTCCTCGCGCAGGTCCCGACGGGCGAGGGCCCCGACATCACCGTCGGGGCGCACGACTGGCTGGGCGAGCTCACCACCAACGGCGTCGTCGCCCCCATCGAGCTCGGCGACAAGACCGCCGACTTCGAGGACGTCGCGATCCAGGCGTTCACGCAGGACGGCCAGGTGTACGGCCTGCCCCACGCGATCGAGAACATCGCCCTCATCCGCAACACGGCGCTGGCGCCGACCGCGCCCGCCACGTGGGACGAGGCCGTGGCCGCCGGGCAGGCCGCCGGCACCAAGTACCCCTTCCTCATCCAGACGAGCACCGAGGGCGACCCGTACACGTACTACCCGCTGCAGACGTCGTTCGGCGCACCCGTGTTCGCGCAGAACGCGGACGGCTCGTACACGGCCGACCTCGCCATGGGCGGCGCGCCCGGGCAGGCGTTCGCGACGTGGCTGCAGGCGCAGGGCGCGGCGGGCGTGCTGTCGACCGACATCACGTACGACATCGCGGTCGAGGCGTTCAAGAACGGCGAGTCGCCGTTCATCGTCGGCGGCCCGTGGATGCTCGAGCAGTTCGCGGACCTCGACCTCGCGATCGACCCGGTCCCCGCCGCCGGGCCGCAGGCCGCCCAGCCCTTCGTCGGCGTCCAGGGCTTCTACGTCTCGGCGCAGAGCGACAAGTCGCTCCTGGCGAACGACTTCCTCGTCAACTACCTCGCGACCGACGAGGCGCAGCTCGCGCTCTACGAGGCCGGCAACCGCCCGCCGGCGCTCAAGTCGGCCGCCGAGCAGGCGTCCGCCGACCCGATCACCGCGGGCTTCGCGGCCGTCGGCGCCGACGCCGTCCCGATGCCCTCGATCCCCGAGATGGGCTCGGTCTGGGCCTTCTGGGGCGTCACCGAGGCGAACATCATCTCCGGCCAGGCCGACCCGGTCGCCGCCTGGGACAAGATGATCGCCGACATCCAGGGAGCCATCGGCTCCTGACCCCGCGCTCCGGTCGCGCCGCGGATCCCCCCGCGGCGCGGCCGGGCGGTCCGGTCCACCTCCTGCGGCGCACCGACGCGCCGACCTCCACCGCTCGGAAGGCGCGCGATGTCCACGCAGGCTCCCACGGTCGACGGCACGAGCGACGCCGTCACACCACCGGGTCCGTCCGGCCCCACCGACCGCCGCGCGGGGCGCGGCCCCGGGCGCGGCCCGGTCAGGCCCGGCACGCTCGTGAAGATCGCGCTCATGGCGGTCGTGAACGCGCTCGGCGTGTTCGGGATCCTCGCGGCGTGGCGCGAGGGCAGCATGGGCATCCTCGTGTCGATGGTCGCGCTCGTCGCGGTCGCCGACTGGGTGTACTTCTCGCGGCGCTCGCTGCCGATGAAGTACATCCTGCCCGGGCTCGCGTTCCTGCTGGTCTACCAGGTGTACGTCGTCGCCTTCACGGGCTTCGTCGCCTTCACCAACTACGGCGACGGCCACAACTCCACCAAGGAGCAGGCCGTCGAGGCGCTGCTCATCCAGAACGAGCGCCGCGTCGAGGGCTCGGCGTCGTACCCGCTGACCGTCGTCGAGCGCGGCGGCCAGCTGGGCTTCGCGGTCGTCGAGGACGACGAGGCGCTCGTCGGCACGGCCGACCAGCCGCTCGCCGCGGCCGACGGCGCGACCGTCGAGGACGGCCGGGTCACGCAGGTGCCCGACGCGACCGTGCTCAGCCGCCAGGAGATCCTGGCGCGGCAGGCCGAGGTCACCGCGCTGCGCGTGCCCGTCTCCGACGACCCGAACGACGGCTCGATCCGCACGCAGGACGCGCGCACCGGCTTCGTGTCGACGCCGTCGCTCACGTGGGACCCCGAGGCCGACACGATGACCGACGTCGCCACCGGCACGGTGTACCGCGCGACGTCCGAGGGCTGGTTCCAGTCGGACGACGGCCAGCGGCTCAACGTCGGCTGGCGCGTCATGGTCGGCTTCGACAACTTCCGCACCGCGTTCGGCGACGAGCGCTACGCGGGGCCGTTCCTGCGCATCCTCGTCTGGACCTTCGCGTTCGCGATCGGCTCGGTCGTCACGACGTTCCTGCTCGGGCTGTTCCTCGCGATCACCTTCAACGACACGCGGCTGCGCGGTCGCAAGATCTACCGCACGCTGCTGATCTTCCCGTACGCGATCCCCGGGTTCCTCGCGGCGCTGCTGTGGTCCGGGCTGCTCAACCGGTCCTTCGGGTTCGTCAACCAGGTGCTGCTGGGCGGGGCCGCTGTCCCGTGGCTCACCGACCCGTGGCTCGCCAAGCTGTCGGTCCTCGGGGTCAACCTGTGGCTCGGGTTCCCCTACATGTTCCTCATCTGCACCGGGGCCCTGCAGTCGCTGCCGTCCGACGTGCTCGAGGCCGCCAAGGTCGACGGCGCGAGCGCGATGCGCACGTGGCGCTCGGTCACGCTGCCGCTGCTGCTGGTCGCGACGGCGCCGCTGCTCATCTCGTCGTTCGCGTTCAACTTCAACAACTTCACGCTCATCTACATGCTCACGGGCGGCGGGCCGCGGTTCGCCGACGCGTCCGTGCCGCTCGGCCACACCGACATCCTCATCTCGATGGTCTACTCGGTCTCCGGGCTCGACGGCACGGCCGCGAAGAACTACGGCCTGGCCAGCGCGTTGTCGATCGTCATCTTCGTCATCGTCGCGACGATCTCCGCGATCACCTTCAAGCGCACCAAGCAGTTCGAGGAGATCAGCTGATGACCACGTCGCACGTCACGCCCACGCGCACCGCCGCGGCTCCTGCCGCCGCGCCCCGCATGCGCCCGCACCGCTGGTTCGCCGAGCTCGGGTGGCGGCACCTCGTCGGGGTCGTCGCCGTCGTGTACGCGGTGTTCCCGATCGTCTACGTCATCTCGGCCTCGCTCACCGACGGCGGCACGCTCACGGGCTCCAACCGGCTGTTCGCGTCCCTCAGCCCCGCCAACTACGAGGCGCTCGGCGGCACGATGTTCTGGACCTGGCTCGGCAACTCGCTGCAGATCGCGATCGCCACCGGCGTCGGCACCGTCCTCATGGGCGCCGCGGCCGCCTACGCGTTCTCGCGGTTCCGGTTCACGGGCCGCCGCGCGGGCCTCACGGGGCTGCTCATCATCCAGATGTTCCCCCAGATGCTCGCGTTCGTCGCGATCTTCCTGCTGCTCATCGGCCTCGGCAACGTCGTGCCGTCGCTCGGGCTCAACAGCAAGCTCGCGCTCATCGCCGTCTACCTGGGCGGCGCGCTCGGCGTGAACACGTTCCTCATGTACGGGTTCTTCAACACGGTGCCGCGCGAGCTCGACGAGGCCGCGAAGATCGACGGCGCGACGCACGCGCAGACGTACTGGACGATCATCCTGCGGCTCGTCACGCCGATCCTCGCGGTCGTCGCGCTGCTGTCGTTCATCGCGACGTTCGGCGAGTTCATCATCGCCCGCCTCGTGCTGCAGTCCGAGCGCAACTGGACCGTGGCCGTCGGGCTGTACGGCTGGGTGTCGTCGCTGCTCGAGGCCAACTGGGGGCTGTTCGCGGCCGGCGCGGTGATCGCCGCGCTGCCGGTGCTGCTGCTGTTCCTGTTCCTGCAGAAGTACATCGTCGGGGGTCTGACGGCGGGTTCGGTCAAGGGCTGAGCGGTCCCCCTGCCCTCCCTGGCATGAGCGGCGAGGGGACGCGGACGCGGCGCGGCGTGCGGGCGGCGCCGCTCGGCGCGCTGACGATCGCGCTCGCGGACCCCGCGGGCACGTCGCTCTCGACGGGCGTCGCGCCGGTCGTGGGCGGCGTCGCGCCTACCCTGGGCACGTGACAGCCCTCGACCCCACCGTCCGCGACCTCGACGGCTACTGCGCCGCCGACCGCGACCGCTGGCTCGCCGAGGGGGAGAAGTCGCGGGAGCGCACGCCGTTCGAGCGGGACCGCGCGCGCCTCGTGCACTCCTCGGCGCTGCGCCGCCTCGGTGCCAAGACCCAGGTGCTCGGCCCCTCGACCGACGACTTCGTGCGCACGCGCCTCACGCACACGCTCGAGGTCGCGCAGGTCGGCCGCGAGATCGGCAAGGCGCTGGGGTGCGACCCCGACGTCGTCGACACCGCGTGCCTCGCGCACGACCTCGGCCACCCGCCGTTCGGGCACAACGGCGAGCGCGCGCTCGCCGAGCTCGCGCGCGGCATCGGCGGCTTCGAGGGCAACGCGCAGACCCTGCGCCTGCTGACGCGCCTCGAGCCCAAGGTCGTCGCCCCCGACGGCACGTCGGTCGGCCTCAACCTCACGCGCGCGAGCCTCGACGCGTCGGTCAAGTACCCGTGGCGCTACGGGCAGGGTCCCGTGAGCGCGGCGAGCGGGCGCCCGACGCACAAGTTCGGCGTCTACGAGGACGACCTGCCCGTGTTCACGTGGCTGCGCGCCGACGCACCCGAGGGACGCAAGTGCCTCGAGGCGCAGGTCATGGACCTCGCCGACGACATCTCGTACTCGGTCCACGACGTCGAGGACGCGGTCGTCGGCGACCGCGTCGACCTCGGCGTCCTCACGCGCCCCGACGAGCGTGCCCGCGTGCTCGACGCGGTCGACACCTGGTACGGCGCGCAGGTGTCCGGGCCCGAGCTCGAGGCGGCGATGGACCGCCTGGTGGCGGCGCGGCTCTGGGAGCCGGGCTTCGACGGCTCGCGACGCGCGCTCGCGGTCCTCAAGGACGCGACGAGCCAGCTCATCGGGCGGTTCGCGAAGGCCGCGCAGCAGGCGACCCGCGCGCGCTACGGCGACGGCCCGCTGACCCGCTACGCCGCGGAGCTCGTCGTCCCGCACGAGACCCTCGCCGAGATCCTCGTGCTCAAGGGCCTCGCGGTCGCGTACGTCATGGCGCCGCGCGAGCTCGAGCCGCTGTACCAGCGGCAGCGAGACGTGCTGCACGACCTGGTGGCGGTGCTGGCGGACCGCGGCCCGGACGCGCTGGAGGCGCCGTTCGCGGCGGACTGGCGCGCGGCCGGCGACGATGCCGCACGGCTGCGCGTCGTGGTCGACCAGGTCGCGTCGCTCACCGACGTGTCGGCGGTCGCGTGGCACTCCCGGCTGGTCCGTCCGCCGCGGCACTGACGCCGCGGCGG
>JAEYNO010000048.1 GCA_023412515.1 Actinomycetes bacterium | reverse complement strand
GTACTCGACATCCTGGCGCGCGAGCAGCTCCCGCAGCGGGCCGCCACCCCCACGGGCATGAGCGCCGTGCTCGGCGGCGACCCGGACGAGGTCCTGGCACGGCTCGAGGCGCTCGACCTCGTGCCCGCGAACGTCAACGGCGGCGGACAGGTCGTCGCCGCGGGCGCGCTCGACGCCCTCGCGGCGCTCGGCACCGAGGCACCCGCGCGGGCGCGCGTCGTGCCGCTGCAGGTCGCGGGCGCGTTCCACACCCGCTACATGGCCCCGGCCGTCGACGAGCTCGCCGCGGCGGCCGCCGCGGTGACGCCGCGCGAGCCCGTTGTGACGCTTCTCGGCAACGCCGACGGCGCGGCCGTGACGAGCGGCGCGGACGCGCTCACCCGCATCGTCGGCCAGGTCGCGCGCCCCGTGCGCTGGGACCTGTGCCAGGCCACGCTGCTCGAGCTCGGCGTCACGGCGCTGCTCGAGGTCGCACCCGGTGGTGTCCTCACCGGGCTGGCGCGACGTACGCTGCCGGGCGTCGAGACGCTCGCGCTGAAGTCCCCCGCCGACCTCGACGCCGCGCGCGACCTCGTGCGTCGGCACGCCGGCACCACCGCACAGGAGAGCCAGTCGTGACCCGTCCGACCCTCACGCAGTCCACCGGCCCCGCGCACACGCGCATCCTCGGACTGGGCGGTGTGCGCGGCGAGCGCGTCGTGCCCAACGACGAGCTCGTGGGCCCCATCGACTCGTCCGACGAGTGGATCCGCCAGCGCACCGGCATCGTCACGCGCCGCCGCGCCGAGGCGGGCACCGACGTGCTGGACCTCGCCGAGGGCGCCGCGCGGGCCGCGCTCGAGAACGCCGGGCTCACGGGCGCCGACATCGACGCCGTGATCCTGTCGACCGTCACGTACTTCCACCAGACCCCGGCCGGCGCGGCGATCGTCGCGGACCGCATCGGCGCGACGCCCGCCGCGGCGTACGACATCTCGGCCGCGTGCGCCGGCTACTGCTACGGCATCGGCCAGGCCGACGCGCTCGTGCGCGCCGGCACGGCCCGCAACGTGCTGGTGATCGGCGCGGAGAAGATGAGCGAGTTCGTCGACCCGACGGACCGCACGATCTCGTTCCTGCTCGGCGACGGGGCCGGAGCCGTGGTCGTCGGCGCGTCCGACACGCCCGGCATCGGCCCGACGATCTGGGGCTCCGACGGCGGGCAGGCGCAGGCCATCCGCCAGACGCACTCGTGGCTCGCGACGCGCGACGAGGGCGCCGGCTGGCCGACGCTGCGCCAGGAGGGCCAGTCGGTCTTCAAGTGGGCGGTGTGGCAGATGGCACCCGTCGCGCAGAAGGCCATGGACGCCGCGGGGGTCGCGCCGCAGGACATCGAGGCGTTCATCCCGCACCAGGCGAACATGCGGATCATCGACCAGATGATCAAGCAGCTCAAGCTGCCCGAGTCGGTCGTCGTCGGCCGCGACATCGCCGACACCGGCAACACGTCGGCCGCATCGATCCCGCTCGCGGCCGAGCGCCTGCTGCGCGAGGGCCAGGTGCCCTCGGGCGCGCTGGCGCTGCAGATCGGCTTCGGCGCGGGCCTGGTCTACGCCGCGCAGGTCGTCGTCCTGCCCTGACCCGTGACCCGGGCGGACGGCGCACCGTGCGCCTGTACCGTTCAGCACGTCCCTGCACCACCTGACACGAGGAGACCCCCGATGGCGCACAGCGAGCAGGAGATCCTGGCCGGCCTGGCCGAGATCGTCAGCGAGGAGACCGGTCTGCCGACCGACGCCGTCCTGCCCGAGAAGTCCTTCACCGACGACCTCGACATCGACTCGCTGTCGATGATGACGATCGTCACGCTGGCGGAGGAGAAGTTCGAGGTCCGGATCCCCGACGACGAGGTCAAGAACCTCGCGACCGTCGGCGACGCCGTGAGCTTCATCGCGGGCGCCCAGGCCTGAGCCTGCGCGCCGCACCTGCGGCCACGGGCGGTGCGCCGGCGCCCCTGCCGTGCGCACCGCCCGACCCACCCGAGGAGAACCCCCATGAGCACCGTCCCCGAGGTCGTCGTCACCGGCCTGGGCGCCACCACGCCGCTCGGCGGTGACGTCCCCAGCACGTGGCGCGCCGCGCTCGCCGGCGAGTCCGGCGCCCGCCCGTTCGACAACGACTGGGCCGAGCGCTACGAGATCGGCGTGTCGTTCGGCGCGACCATCAAGGTCACGCCCGACCAGGTGCTCACGCGCCCCGAGATCAAGCGCATGGACCCGTCCGCGCAGTACGCCGTGATCGCGGCGCGCGAGGCGTGGGCCGACGCGGGCGCCCCCGAGGTCGACGGCGAGCGCCTGGGCGCGGTCGTCTCGTCGGGCATCGGCGGCATCTGGACGACGCTCGACGCGTGGGACACGCTGCGCGAGAAGGGCGGCCGTCGTGTGCTGCCCATGACCGTGCCGATGCTCATGCCCAACTCCCCCGTCGCGTACGTGTCGCTCGAGCTCGGTGCGCGCGCGGGTGCGCACGCGCTGGTCTCGGCGTGCGCGTCCGGCGCCGAGGCGATCGGCTACGGCGTCGAGATGATCCGCTCGGGTCGCGCCGACGTCGTCGTCGCGGGCGGCACCGAGGCGACGATCCACCCCATGCCGATCGCGGCGTTCGCGGCCTCGCGCACGCTGTCGCTGCGCAACGACGACCCGACCGGCGCGTCGCGGCCCTACGACGTCGACCGTGACGGCTTCGTCATCGGCGAGGGCGCGGGCGTCGTCGTGCTGGAGTCGGCCGCGCACGCCGCCGCCCGCGGTGCGCGCGTGTACGCGCGCATCGGCGGCGTCGGGCTGTCCGCCGACGGCTACCACATCACGTCCCCCGAGCCGTCGGGCGACGGGCAGGTCCGCGCGATGCGCGCGGCGCTCGCCGACTCGGGCGTCGCGGCGCGCGACGTCGTGCACGTCAACGCGCACGCGACGTCGACGGTCGTGGGCGACCTCATCGAGGCGCGCTCGATCCGCGGCGTGCTGGGCGACGACGCCGACCACGTCGCGCTCTCGGCGACCAAGTCGATGACGGGTCACCTGCTGGGCGGCGCCGGCGCGCTCGAGACGATCTTCACGGTGCTCGCGGTGCACGACCGGCAGGCGCCCCCGACGATCAACGTCGAGAACCCGGACCCCGAGCTCGTGCTCGACCTCGTGCGCGGCACGCCGCGCGCGCTGCCGGACGGCCCGATCGCCGCCGTCAACAACTCGTTCGGCTTCGGCGGTCACAACGTCGCGCTGGTGGTCACCTCGGCCTGACGTCGCCTCGCCGCTCGCTCACGTCGCCCCGCCCGCGCTCCGACGCAGGCGGGGCGACGTGCTGCAGGGGCAACCTCGGCGCTGCGGTCAGCCCACGCGGTGCAGCCAGCGCACGGGCGCGCCCGCACCCGCGTAGCGGAACGGCTCGAGCTCGTCGTCCCAGGCCTGCCCGAGCGCGAGGTCGAGCTCGGCGCGCAGCCGCTCCGGGTCGCCCGCGTGCTCGAGGGCGGCGCGGATGCGGTCCTCGGGGACGACGACGTTGCCGTGCACGTCCGTCTGGGCGTGGAAGATCCCGAGCTCGGGCGTGTGGCTCCAGCGGGAGCCGTCGACGCCGACGCTCGCCTCCTCGGTCACCTCGTACCGGAGGTGGGCCCAGCCGCGCAGCGCGGACGCGAGGCGCGCTCCCGTGCCGGGTGCGCCCTGCCAGGACAGCTCGGCGCGGTAGAAGCTCGGACCGGCCGGCTGCGCGGTCCAGTCCATGCTGACGCGCACTCCCAGCGCGTTGCCGGCCGCCCACTCGACGTGGGGGCACAGCGCACGCGGCGCGGAGTGCACGAAAAGGACACCGCGGGTGACGGCACCGGCCATGTTGTCCTCCCAGTGGGCTCGAGGGTCGCCTTCCCCAACGACCTCGTACCCCGACAGGAAGCGTCGACGGCACAGCACCACGCACGCGGCGTGCAGGCACAGGATGCCTCATGCGTCCGCGCAGGTCCAGCGGACGCGCGGGACCGGGACTAGAGCTGCTCGCGGATGGCGCGCATGGCCTTCTTGCGCACGGACCGCTCGAGGCGGTCGAGGTAGAGCAGCCCGTCGAGGTGGTCCACCTCGTGCTGGAGGCAGCGCGCCATGAGCTCGACTCCCTCGACCACGACCTCCTTGCCGTCGAGGTCGGTGCCGACGACGCGTGCGTACCAGGCGCGGTGCGTCGGGTACCACAGGCCCGGCACCGAGAGGCAGCCCTCGTCGCCGTCCTGGTACTCGTCCTCCGACAGCTCGACGATCTCGGGGTTCAGCACGTAGCCGATCTCGTCGTCGATGTTCCACGAGAAGGCGCGCAGGCTCACGCCGATCTGGTTGGCGGCGAGCCCGGCGCGGCCGTCCTGGTCCACCGTCTCGAGCAGGTCCTCGACGAGCGAGCGGACGCGGTCGTCGATCGTGGTGACGGGGTCGCACGGGGTGCGCAGGACGGGGTCGCCGACGGTGCGGATCTCACGCAGGGCCATGCCCCGATCCTTTCACGTCGCGCGGGCACGAGGCGCCACGGGGCGCCCCTCGCGGCGCCGCGCGCACGAGGCGCTGGACACAGCACGACGCCGGTGGTGACCAGGTCACCACCGGCGTCGGGACGTGCGGTGCGTCGTCGTCGGACGACGCGGGGGTCACTCCCCGGCGCGCTGCTGCGGGACGCCCGTGAGGAGCTGACGCACCTCGGCCTCGTGGAAGCGGCGGTGCCCGCCCAGCGTGCGGACGGCGGAGAGCTTGCCGGCCTGCGCCCAGCGCGTCACCGTCTTGGGGTCGACGCGGAACAGGACCGCAACCTCACCCGGCGTGAGCAGCGCGCCCTGCGTGAGGGGGGCGTCGGTGGCAGGCGTCTGAACAGCCATGGGTGGTGCTCCTTCGTCGTTCGGTAGCTCGGCTGACCCCGTGGGCCCCGTGGCTTTGCGTCCCCACCTTGCGGCGGGTTTGCCGTTTGTCGCTGACGAAGGACGACTATGCCCGAAACTGGACAAGCGTGCAAGAACCGGAGCCCGCCGGATCTGTCCGGGAGCGGGTGAAACGTCACAGGCGGCCGAAGCGGGCCCTCACGGCGCAGTAGCCACCGAACGCGACGAGCCCCAGCGCGACCAGGACCAGCAGCACCGGACCGGCCGGGGCCTCGCGCAGCGCCTGCAGCGCGCCGTCGAGACCGGACGCCTCGTCGGGGTTCGCGTGAAGAGCCGCCACGACGAACAGCACCCCGACGACGACGAGCGCCACGCCCTTCGCCGCGTAGCCCACGACCCCCGCGGTCCGTGCCACGCGACCGGTCGTGCCGCTCGGCAGCCGCTGCAGGTCCTCGAGGAACTTCTTCGCCAGACCCTTGTAGACGTGGTACCCGCCGACCACGACGACGGCGACGCCGACCGCGCCGACCAGCACACGTCCCGCGGGCGCCTGCATGAGCTGACCGGTCAGGCTCGTCGTCTGGCCGCTGCTCGAGGAACCGCCACCCTGCACCACCGAGAACGCCGTGCCCGCCAGCGCGAGGTACACGACGGCTTTCGCGCCGGACTTCACGCGGTCGGACGTCTCCCCCGCCGCGCCGCTCAGCGCCGCGGCCGCCTGCCACGCGCCCAGCGCGACGAACGCGACGACCGACACCCACAGCACGAGCGCCCCGAAGGACGTCTGCGCGATCTGCTGGAACGCCCCCGACTGGTCGGCGCTGCCCTCGCCCGAGCCGAGCGCGAGCTGCAGCGCCAGCACCCCGATGAGGACGTGCACCAGACCGCTCGCGGCGTACCCCGCGCGTGCGCCGACCTCCCACGCGTGCTGACCCGACCTCGCCGCGACCGTGGACATGCGACCTCCCTCGCTGCGGGCTCCCCCACCCGTGCCGGCCCGCGCCGGACGCCCGCGGCGATGCTCGCAGCGAGCGGCCCGCTCCGCGACCGGAACGCCGCGAACCGGGCGCGAGCGCTCTCCTCGGTAGGCTGCCGCCCGCGGGCCAGTAGCTCAGTCGGTCAGAGCAGCGGACTCATAATCCGTCGGTCGTGGGTTCAAGCCCCACCTGGCCCACCGTGACCACGCGCCGGCGCGACCGTCGCGCGGCGCGGAGCGCCGGGACGCCCAGCGTCCAGGCCAGCAGGCCCAGCGCGGCGAACGCCGCACCGAGCGCGGACGCACCGGTCCGGCCCGCGACGGCGTGGGCCGCGGCGGTGGTGGTGGCGCCGAGCGCGGAGCCGAGCCGCAGCTCGTGCCGACCGACAGCCGCGGGCGGGAGCCGACCTGCGACGACGCCCGCGTCGTGCACGTCGCGCCCCCGGCGTGACCACCGCGCCGGGACGTCACGACGGGTCTCGCCGAGCGCAGGGAGCGCCGCGCACCTAACCTCTCGCCATGCAGGACGCCGAAGCACCTCGCCGCGCCCTGCTGAGCGCCGTGCTGTTCGGCTCGGCCGCCGCGCTGCCGGTCCTCGTGCTGGGCGTGCTCGTCAGCGGCGGGTCGAACGCGGTGGTCCGTCTCGACGAGGCCACGGTGGTCGCCGCCACCGACGTCACGCGCGGCTCACCGGTCCTGCGCACCGCGCTGGTGGTCTGGCAGGACGTCGTCGCTCCGCGCTGGCTGAACCTCGTCGTCGTGCCGCTCGTGTGCCTCTGGGCGTGGCGGCGTCACGGGCTCGCGCGTCGCGCGGCGTGGGCGGGCGCGACGGTCGCCGCCGGGTGGGCGCTGCAGCTCGCCGCCAAGACGCTCGTGCGCCGGGCCCGGCCCGTCATCGACGACGCGGTCGCCCACGGACCCGGGTACAGCTTCCCGTCGGGTCACGCGGCCGGCACGACCATGGCGGCGCTCGCCCTCACCGTGCTCGCGTGGCCGGCGCTGCGACCGCGCGGACGCGCGGCCGCCGTCACCGCCGCAGCCGTCGCCGTCGTCGTGGCCGGTGCCGACCGCGTGCTGCTCGGCGTCCACCACCCGTCCGACGTCGTCGCCGGGACAGCGCTGGGCGTGGCCGTGGTGGGCGCGTCGTTCCTCGGGTTCCGCCACCGCAGAACCGGCGCACGGGACGGCGCACCGGCGTCCACCGACCGAGCGGAGGGCCCGTGAGCAGGTTCTGGCACCGGTGGGAGGCCGACACCAGCGCACCCTCGTGGCACGAGTGGCGTCGCGACGTGCTGCGTCGCGCGCTGCTGCCCGCCGCCGCGCTGTGGTGCCTCGTCGTCGGCACGGGGTCCCTCATCACGGGCCCGCTGGGTGGGCTGCCCGGCGAGCGGGTCGTCAACGAGTGGTTCGTCCACGTGCGCACACCCACGCTCGACGCCGTCACGACCGGCCTGTCCGCGATCGGCCAGACCGAGCCCCTCATCGGTGCGTGCCTGGTGGGCATCGCGGTCACGTGGCGGCTGACGCGGCAGTGGTGGTACGCGTCGGCGCTCGGGCTGGCGGTCGCGCTGCAGGCCGCGGTCTTCCTGAGCGCCACGGTGCTGGTCGGGCGCGAGCGCCCCGACGTGGAGCTCCTCGACGAGGCTCCGCCGACCTCGAGCTTCCCCAGCGGTCACACGGGCGCCGCGGCGGCCTTCTACCTCACGCTCGCGCTCATGGCGCAGCGGATCAGGCACCCTGCGGCGCGCGTCGCGGTCACGGCGCTGTGCGCGCTCGTCCCGTGCGCGGTCGGCACCGCACGGCTCTACCGCGGCATGCACTCGGCGAGCGACGTGACGGTGGGGTTCCTCAACGGCGCCACCTGCGCCGTCATCGCGTGGGGGCACCTGAGGCGGTCGCCCGGGGCGCCCGCGGAGGCGGCCGACGCCGGGGCGTCGGCCCACCCGGCCCCGACCGGCGCGCGCTGACCCGCCGTGCCCGCCAGCTACCGTGGGCACGTGGCCCTGTTCCCCCGACGCCGTCGCCTGCCCGACCCGCTGCGCCGCGCGCTCGACCTGCGCGCCGATGCGGTCCTCGCGAGCGCGCCCCTCACCGACGGGCGCTGGGCGGTGACGGCCCGTCGCGCGCTGCACCTCGTGGGTGACGAGGGCGCGGTGCGCACGCCGTGGGCCGACGTGGACCGCGGGTCGCTCGACCCCGTGACGAGCACGCTCACCGTGCACTGGGTCAGCGGGGCGCGCACCGAGCTCCCGCTGGACCCCGAGGCGGACGCGTGGGACTTCGCGCAGTCGTTCCGCGAACGCGTGCAGCAGTCGGTCGTGCACGTCGAGCACGTCGAGGTCCCCGGCGCCCGCGGTCCGGTCCGCGTCGCGCTGCGGCGCGACGAGCACGGGGACCTGTTCACGCAGGTCGTCGGCGACGGGACCGTCGACCTGCGCGACCCGGCGGTCGCGCGCGTCGTCGCCGCGGCCGAGGCGCACGTGCGCGCCGAGGCGGGCCTCGCGCCCTGAGCCGGCACGACGTGGCGCACGTCGCACCGACCGCGGGCGGGACGGTGTCCGAGGCACCCTCGCGGGCCTGCTAGGGTTTTCCCGCACGATCCCCCGTAGCTCAATTGGCAGAGCATTCGACTGTTAATCGAAGGGTTACTGGTTCGAGTCCAGTCGGGGGAGCATCCACGAGGCCTCTGATCCGCGTCACCGCGGGTCGGGGGCCTTCGTGCTTCCCGCGGCCGTGCTCCCCGGCATCGCGCTCCCCGGCTCCGCGCTCCCCGGCTTCGTGCTCCCCGCCGCCGTGCCTCCCGCGGCGGGGCGACGCCGTGACGGCGCTCGCGGCGGCAGCCGGTGCAGCACGACGTCCTCGACGTCGCCCTCGCGCAGCGTGAACGTGAGGTACGTGCACGCCGGCTGCCGACGACGGTCGGTGGGCGAGCCGGGGTTCAGCAGGCGCAGCCCGCGCGGCGTCACCGTGTCCCACGGCACGTGGCTGTGCCCGAAGACGAGCAGGTCGAGACCCGCGAACCGCTCGTCGCACCGCCGCTCGCGCCCGCCGGCCGCCCCGGTCTCGTGGACGACACCCACGCGGACGCCCGCGACGGTGGCGGTGGCGACCTCCGGCACGCGGGCGACGAGCCCCGCCGGGTCGTTGTTGCCGTGGCACGCGAGGAGCCGCGTCGCGCGGGCCTCGAACGCGTCGAGCAGGTCCTCGGCCACCCAGTCCCCCGCGTGCACCACGAGGTCCGCGTCGTCGACCGCACGCCACACGGCGGCGGGCAGGTCACGGGCCCGGGCCGGCACGTGCGTGTCCGCGACGGCCACGACCCGCACCGCGTCGGCGGCCGTCACCGTCGCCCGCCGCGACGTCGGGGCGGACGGGCCGGGACGGGTGGGACGCGGGTGGTCATCCCCCGATGCTCGCGCGGCGCGCCCGCGCTCGCACCCGCGCCGCCCCGGCGCCCGGCAGCACCCCTCGCCGGGGTGCACCACCGGGGATACCGTGACCCCATGGTCCGCCTGCTGCTGCGCACCGCCGTGTTCCTGGGGTCCGCGGCGCTCGGCCTGCTCGCGGCCGCGCTGCTGGTCGACGGCGTGCGCGTGACCGCGTCGGGGCTCGTCGTCACCGTCGTGGTGTTCGCGGTCGCGCAGTCGCTGCTGGCGCCGCTGGCCGTCCGCGCGACCACGCGGTACGCGCCCGCGCTGCTCGGCGGCGTCGGGGTCCTCTCGACGTTCGTGGCGCTGCTGCTCGCGCGGCTCCTCACGTCGGGGCTGCGCATCTCGGGGGTCGCCGCGTGGGTCCTGGCGACGCTCGTCGTGTGGGTCGTGACGGCGCTCGCGACCGTCGTGCTGCCGCTCGTGCTGCGCCGCGCCGACCGCCCCGCGGACGGCCCTCCCACGACGGCCGGACGACGGCGCGGCCGACGCACCTGACGCGACGCCCGCCGACCCGCCCGGCGGCCCGGGAGACACCGGCCGCACCTCGCTCGAACACGCCTCTGACCTGCACCGACATTCGGCCGCCCGGCGGCGCTGGACGAACGTCCGCGCAGGCCTCACACTGACGACGTCCGTGCGCCGGACGCCGGGCTCACGCCCCGTCGGCACGGGCCCTCACGTGCCCCGCCCCGCAGTCCCCGCTCCTCCCCCGCGCCCCGCCCCGTGCGCCGTCGGACACCCTCCGACGCCCGTCCGGGGCGTCGTGGACCCCACGCTCGCCCGCTCGCCCCCGCCCGCTCGTCTCCCCCGTCACCACCCGTCGTCCGGCCCGTCCTGGCCGGGGAAGGACCCGTCGTGCTGCGCTCCGTGGCCGCCCACCTCTCGCTCGACGTGCACGCACCGCTCGAGCTGCTGCTGTCCGTGGCCGTCGCGGAGGGGCCCTTCGAGCGCACCGAGACGCTGCACGTGCGGTCCGACGACGCGCCGCTCGACGTGCAGGAGATCAAGACGCCGCACGGCGGGCGCGTGCACCGCGTCCTGGCACCGGCCGGGCGCGTCGTCGTCGACTACCAGGCGACCGTGGTGGGGCAGGCCGTCACGGCGCCCGTCGAGGACGTCGACCTCGTCGAGTACCGGCGCCCGAGCCGCTACGCCGAGTCGGACCGGCTGCTCGCGTTCGCGCGCGACCAGTTCCGGGGGCTGGCCGGCGCGCAGCTGCTCGACGCCGTGGTCGCCTGGGTGAACAACCACGTCACCTACCTGTCGGGGTCGAGCCTGCCGACCGACGGCGCGACCGACACGCTGCTCAAGCGGCGCGGCGTGTGCCGCGACTTCGCGCACCTCGTGGTCGCGCTGCTGCGCGCCTGCGACACGCCCGCGCGGCTCGCGGCCGTGTACGCCCCCGGCCTGCGCCCCATGGACTTCCACGCCGTCGCCGAGGCGTACGTCGAGGGCGCGTGGCACGTGGTCGACGCGACCCGGCTCGCGCCGCGCGGCTCGATGCTGCGCATCGCGACCGGGCGCGACGCGACCGACACCGCGTTCCTGTCGTACTACGGCGGCAGCCTGCGGCTGCGCGCCCTGACGGTCACGGCCGTGACCGACGCGCGCGTCGAGGACGACGGCACGGGGCTCGTCGCGCTGCGCTGAGCAGCGGCACCGCCGCGGGCGCGGCGACGGCCGCTCAGGCGCTCTCGCGCAGCGACCGACGGCGCGCCTCGAGCTCGAGGAGCTCGCCGAGCAGCGCGCGCTGCTCGCCCGCGTCGGCCGCCGGGTCCAGCCGCTGCAGGCGGCCGCGCACGTCGGCGATGCGGCGCGTGTACCCGATGTCGACGAGCCGCATGACGACGCCGCGCACGTAG
>JAEYNO010000034.1 GCA_023412515.1 Actinomycetes bacterium | reverse complement strand
GCCCAGGACGCCCCCACGGCTGCGGCGGTCAGGGCCAACGACCTGCCCACGTCCGACCCGTCCGCGCGGACCGGCTCCGACATGCCGGCCCGGACCTCGCCAGCCGCGCCCGCGGGGAGAGTCGTCGGCGCGCACGCGTGGCGCGGCGTCGCGGCGCTCATGCTCGCTGTGGCGTGGGGCGGCAACGAGTTCACGCCGCTGCTCGTCATGTACCGCGACGTCAGCCACCTGTCCGCCCTGACGGTCGACGTGCTGCTCGGTGCGTACGTCGTCGGGATCGTGCCCGCGCTGCTCGTCGGCGGGCCGCTGTCCGACCGGTACGGGCGTCGCCCGCTGCTGCTGCCCGCCGCGCCGCTCGGCGTGCTCGGCTCGCTCGTCATCGCGTTCGGGCCCGCGTCGGTGCCCGCGCTCGCGGCCGGGCGCGTGCTGTCCGGCGTCGCGCTCGGCCTCGTCATGGCCGTCGGGACGACGTGGGTCGCGGAGCTGAGCGCCGCCACCGGCGACGCGGGCGCGGGGCCGCGGCGCGCGTCGCTCGCGCTCACGCTGGGCTTCCTGCTCGGTGCCGGCACGGCCGGTGCGCTCGCGCAGTGGGGGCCGTGGCGCACCGGCACGCCGTACCTCGTGCACGCGTGCGTCGCGCTCCCGGCGATGGCCGCGGTGCTGTCGGTGCCCGAGACGCACCCCGCGCCGCCGCGCGCACCCGGCGCCCGGCTGCGTGACGACCTGCGCGTGCCCGCGGTCGCGCACCGACGGTTCTGGCGGGTCGTCGTGCCGGTCGCGCCGTGGGTCTTCGGGGCCGTCGGCAGCGCGTACGCCGTGCTGCCGGGGCTGCTGCGGCGCAGCGCCGGGGGAGTGCCGATCGCGTTCGCGGCGTTCCTCACGGTCGTCACGCTCGCGAGCGGTTTCGCGGTGCAGCAGCTCGCGCGGCGCATCGACACCGCGCGCAGCGCCCGGGCCTCGGTCGTCGCGATGGCGATCGTCGTGCCGGGCATGGCGGCCGCGGCGTGGGCGAGCGCGACGCTCAGCCTGGCGGTCGCAGTGCTCGCCGCGGTGGTGCTCGGCGCGGGGTACGGGCTTGCGCTGGTCGCCGGGCTCTCGGAGGTGCAGCGCATCGCGACGCCCGACGACCTCGCGGGCCTGACCGCCGTCTACTACTCGGTGGCCTACACGGGGTTCTTCGTGCCCGCCGCGCTCGCGTGGCTCTCGACCCGGTGGGCGTACCCGGCGATGTTCGTCGCGGGCGCCGTCATCGCGACCGCGTGCCTGGTCGCGGTGGCGTGCGGGTGGCGCGCCCACCTGCCGACGCGTGACGAGACGACCCCGCGAGTGCGGTAGAGTTTCCGAGGCCCCTGCGGGGGTGACGGGCTGTGGCGCAGCTTGGTAGCGCACTTGACTGGGGGTCAAGGGGTCGCAGGTTCAAATCCTGTCAGCCCGACCGTCATGCCCCGGTGAGGCGAGGTTCCTCACCGGGGCATCGCCGTGTCCGGGGAAACTCGCCGGCGCGGGCGACTTCGCTGCTCGTGTTCTCGCTGCTCGTGTTCTGACGTGGGTGCTGACGGGTGCGGCGAGACCCGGTGCCACGTCGCGGGGGCCCTGCGTCCACGTCCGAGAACGCGCCGGCCGGGGCGCGCGGGGCACGGTGTCACAGGTGCGGGTCCCGTCGGCCCGACGCCGGCGTCTGGTGACGCGGCGTCTCTCGTGGGCGCCTCGTCGTGCTCGGGATCGGCCGTCGGTGGCCGAGGGGCGGAGCGTCCTCGCTCAGCGAGGCCGTCCCTCCGCTGTGAATCCGAAGACCGGGTCGGCGTCCGGTCGCTCCGTCGCGGGAGCGTCGCCCTCGGTCTGCTCGGTCGGCCACCCCGGGTACAGCTCCGCCATGAGCACGTTCGGGTCACCGTCGTGGCAGGTCGACTCGGCGCGGACGATCACACCGTCGGCGACCTCACCGGTCGCGAGGTCGACGTCGAGGCGCGCCACGCCGTCCACCGTGCGGCGGGCCTGGACGAGGACGTGGCCGAGGCGCTCCCCGTACGTCACCACCTCGACGTCGCTCCACCCGTCGGCGGCGAGCCGTTCGCCGATCTCGTGCGCCATCCGCTCGATGCCTGCCGGCAGACGCCAGCCCGCCGGCGAGGGGGTCGTGCGCGTCATGCGGAACCCGTACCCGTCGTCGCAGGCGACGGGCACGTCGCCGTACTCGCCGACCTTCCACTCGGAGCCGAGCACGCGGGCCTGGACGTCGGCCACCGACCGTTTGAACGTGAGGTTGAGGTCACGGGCCTCGTCGTAGACCGCGTCGTCGCCCTCCACCCGCTGGG
This sequence comes from Actinomycetes bacterium, assembly GCA_023412515.1. GTDB lineage: Bacteria > Actinomycetota > Actinomycetes > Actinomycetales > Cellulomonadaceae > Cellulomonas. Next base: position 3,509 of record JAEYNO010000034.1, on the reverse strand, counting down.
GCGCGGTGCACGCGCTCAGCCCGACCGCCGTCGCGAAGACCACGAGGAGCAGGAACGGCGTGCGTGCCGTGGGTCGACCACCTCTCACGGTGCGTGCCGTCGCCACCACGGCCCGCTCCGCCCGTGGCGGGACGAGCCCGGTCGTCCCGGGGCGTCGATCCTCTGCACGCTCACCATGGTGCCAGAGGCCTTCGGGGGCGCGGGGGGCGGTCGGCGCGACTCGTGCCGGTGATCGTGCCCGTGCGTCCCGTCCGGGAGGCTCGAGACCGGTGGCGGTCCTCGGACGAACCGACGGCGGGCGATGTGCCCGCACCCCGCTCGCCCAGGTGACCCGACCGCCGTAGCATTCGGCGCGTGCGCGTGCCTCGACTCCTGATCCCTGCTGTCGCCGTGACGACTCTGCTGGTCGGCGGGTGCGGGGCCGGAGCGGACTCGGACGACACCGCCGACGAGCGCTACTCGGCCCCCGTCGCGACCGACGCACCGGGTGCGGACGCCGTGCTGCCCGACGGGTCGACCGTGCCCGCAGGGGAGTGGGGGGCGGTGACGTACATGTCGACCGACGACGAGCCCACCGTCGTCGCGGTCAGGACGACGGGGGTCGTGGTGGGCGAGGCGGGTGCTCTCGCCGACGTCATGGTCCCGGGCGGGCCGGACCTGGACGAGGCGACCCCGTACTACGTCGGTTTCACCTGGGTGAACGTGACCGGGGACGAGTCGTTCAGCCCCCTGCAGAATCTGGTGGTCGCGTCCCCCGAGGGCGCAGTCGCCCTCGCGGTTCCCGACGACGCCGCACGGTGCGAGCCGCGCGCCGCGACCGACTACTCCGCGGACCTGGGCCACGAGCAGCGCGGGTGCGCCGTGGTCGTCTCGGCCGCTGGGCCGCCGGAGGCGCTGGTGTTCCAGGGGCCCGAGGGCAGCAGCACGGGCGTCTCCTTCACCGTTCCCGCTCCCTGACCGGGGCCGGCGCTCGCCCCGCGGGTGGCCGACGCCGCGAAGGTGCCGAGCGTCGTCTCCACCACCCTCCCGGGACCGTCGACGCCGCGACTTCCGTGCCACGTGAGCTGGGTGGCAGGGGGTCGCAGGTTCACCTCCCGTCAGCTCGACGTCCGACGTCGAGAACGCCCGTGGCCGGGACTCCGGCTACGGGCGTTCTGCGTCACACGGTCGGGCGTCGCGCCTCGCGGCGCGGCGTGAGGCTCCGACGGCGCGTCATGCCCCCGCGCCGTCGTGCTCGGCCAGGTGCTGCTCGACGGGGACGTCAGCAGTCGACGCGTCCCTGCGGCGGTCGGGTCCCCGCCCCGTCAGCCCCACCAGGACGGCCAGGACGCTGGTGGCGGCCGCACCCCACAGCAGCGCCGTCAGGCCGGACCGCTCGAGGACGGCGCCGCCCGCGAACGCACCGAGCGCGATGGCGCCCGTGAAGACGCCGACGTACAGGCCGGTCGCCTCCTCGGCGCGGTCGGGCGCGGACGCCGTCACCCACAGCTGCGCGGCCACCGAGACCCCGCCGTACGCGGCCCCCCACACGGCCACGGCGAGGCCGGCGGCCACGGCGTGGGTGGAAAGCAGCGCGAGCGACGCCACCGCGACGCTCACGCCCGCAGCGAGGACGAGCACAGTCGCGCGCGGGCGTCGTCCCGCGGCGGCGCCGGCGGCGAAGTTCCCCACGACGCCGCACGCGCCGTAGGCCAGCAGGAGCAGTGCGACGGTGGTCGCCGGGAGCCCGGCGCGCGACTCGAGCACGGGGCGGACGTACGTGTACGCGGCGAAGTGCCCGGTCACGAGCAGGACGACGACCGCGAGCCCGGTGACGACCGCCGGGCGCAGGAGCGTCCGGCGCGACGCGGTCCTGGTCGCGCCTGAGGTGGGGCGGGGCAGCCGGGGCAGGGTGAGCAGCAGTGCACCCGCGGCGACGAGCGCCCCCGCGGCCAGGACGCCGAACGCCGCACGCCAGCCGAGGGCGTCGCCGACGAGCGTGCCGAGCGGCACGCCGAGCACCGACGCGGCCGCGACGCCGCCCAGCGTCCACGACACGGCGAGCGCGGCGCGGGCCGGGGCCACCAGGCGCGGGGCGACCGCCGGGGCGAGCCCCCACACGACGCCCATCCCGACCCCGAGGACGGCGCGAGCGGCGAGCAGAGTGCCGAGCCCGGCCGCGACGGTCGTGAGCACGTTGCCGAGCGCGAGCACGCCCATCGCGGCGGCGAGGACGAGCCGGCGGTCCGCGGCCCCCAGGAGCCGCGGTGCCAGCGGTGCGGTGGCTGCGGAGACGAGGCCCGTCACGGTGAGGCTGAGGCCGGTCGTGCCCGCGCCGAGCCCGAGCCCCTCGGCCATCGGCGTCAGGACGCCGACGGGGAGCATCTCGGAGGTCACGACGAGGAACGTGCTCGACGTCAGCACGCCGACGGCGGCCCACGGCCGCGTGCCGCGCTGCCCGGCCGGGCGCGGGGAGGGGAAGGAGGGAGGCATGGCGCCAGTCCACCGTGGTGCCGCGCGCCGAACAACGACGACCTGCTCGTCGATCGATGACCTACGCTCATCGACGTGAACCCCGCGCCCCCGCTCGACCCGGCGCACGTGCAGCAGGTCGAGTGCCTCCTCGTGCTGGCCGACGAGCTGCACTTCGGCCGCACGGCGGAGAGGCTCGGGGTCTCCCAGTCGCGGGTGAGCCAGCTGGTGCGGGCGCTCGAGTCCGGCGTGGGTGTGCGCCTCGTCCAGCGCACCAGCCGGCGCGTGGCCCTCACGCCGGCGGGTCGTCGGTTCGTGACCGACGTCGGCCCCGCCCACCGCGCGCTGGCGCGGCAGCTGGCACGGGCGCGCGAGCGCGCAGCGCGCGGTGCGCTCGTCGAGCTGCGCGTCGGATTCACCGGCATGGTCTACGAGGAGATCACCGCCTCGTTCAACGCGCTGCACGCGCGGCACGGGATCGACGTGCACGTCGACGACGTCCCCCTCGGGACACCCTTCGGTGCGCTGCTGGCGGGTGAGCTCGACGCCGCGATCGTCGAGCTCCCCGTGCACGAGCGCGCACTCACCGTGGACTTCCTGTTCCCGGAGCAGGACGAGCTCGTCGCCCTCGGGGTCGCGCACCCGTTGGCCGGGCGCCCCCACCTCGACGTCGAGGAGCTCGCCGGCGTCGACCTGCTGCACCGCACCGGTGAGGCGCCCGCCTACTGGACCGCCGCGCGCACCCCCGCCGCGACGCCCTCCGGCGTGGCGATCGCCTCGACGGCGGGCGCGAGCACCCTCGCGCACGGCCTCGCGCTCGCGGCGTCGGGGCGGTACGGGATGCTCGTGTGCCGCCCCGTCGCCGAGCGTCAGGTGCGGACCGACCTGCGCTTCGTGCCCGTGCGCGGACGCGAGGGTGCCAGCCGGCTCGGGCTCGTCCGGCGCGCCGGGCCCGCCAGCCCGCCGGTCGCGGCGCTGGTCGAGCTGCTGCGGGCCACCTGGCCGTCGTAGCCGGCCCCGCACCGGGTGCACGCGACCGGCCGCGTGCACCCGGTGCC
>JAEYNO010000012.1 GCA_023412515.1 Actinomycetes bacterium | reverse complement strand
GCGCGCAGCCGTGCGTCGGTCGCCGCCTGCCGGTCGGCCTCGTCGGCGAGCGCGGCGGTGCGTCGCACGAGGTCGTCGACGACGCCGTCGCGCGTCGCGGTCGCGACACGGTCGCGCGCACCGGCGTCCGCACCCAGGTCGGTGAGCCAGCGCGCGACCGGCGCCACGGCCGTCTCGGGGAGCAGCCCGTCGGGCCCGATCGCCTCCGGGACGGCGAACAGGGGCGCTGCGGCGAGGTCGTGCTCGTCCATGAGGCGACGCAGGTCGTCGACCACCTCGTCCGCGCCGGGGTCGAGGCGGGAGACGACGAGGGCGACCTGCGCGTGGCGCTGCGCCGCGCGGTGCAGCAGGTCCCACGGCACGGCGTCGGCGTAGCGCGCGCCGGTCGTGACGAACAGCCAGAGGTCCGCCGCGTCGAGCAGCTGCACGGCGAGCCGCCGGTTCTCGGCGTCGACCGAGTCGACGTCCGGCGCGTCGAGGAGCGCGAGGCCGCGGGGCTTGGTGGCCGACGGCACGAGCCGGAGGGCACGCCCGCGGGCTGCGACGTCGGTGGCACCCGCGCCCGCGTCCGTGGTGACGCGGGCGAGAGCGGGCAGGACGCGGTCGGTCGAGAACCAGCGCGCGTCGAGCGGGTGGTGCACCAGCACGGGCGCGCGCGTGGTGGGGCGCAGGACGCCCGGTGCGGAGACCTGCTCTCCGAGGAGCGAGTTCACCAGCGTGGACTTGCCCGCACCGGTCGAGCCGCCCACCACGACGAGCAGTGGCGCGTCGTGCGCCCGCAGGCGCGGCAGCAGGTAGTCGTCGAGCTGGGCGAGGACCGCGGCGCGCTCGGCGCGCGCGGCGTCGACGCCCGGTGCGTCCAGCGCGAGGACGAGCGTGCCGAGCCGCGCGCGCAGCGTCTCGAGCGCGGTGACGAGCGGTGCCGCCGCTGTCGGTGGCCCGCCGGCGGGCGCGGTGCGTCCCGGGCCGCTGACCTCGGGCTCCGTCATGGCGTCAGTCTGCCCGAGGGTGCGACGCGCGGCCCGGTGACGCCGCGGGGCGACGGGACACGGTGAGACCCACGGCGAGCAGGCCGCGCCACGGGCGGACGTCGAGGCCGCGAGACCACGACACGGGGCTACCCGGCCACGGGAGGTCGGCACACGCAGACCGGCGGGGACGTAGGGACGCCGCAGGGCCGACCGCAGGGACGCCGCAGGGCCCGGACGCACGTGGCGTCCGGGCCCTGCGGTCAGCCCGGGGAGGTCACGACGACGACGCACCCGTCGTCGTCGCGACCGTCCGGCGCGTGTCAGTCGCGGCGGAGCTTGCGGTAGGTCACGCGGTGCGGACGGGCCGCGTCGGCGCCGAGCCGCTGCACCTTGTTCTCCTCGTAGGCGGCGAAGTTGCCCTCGAACCAGTACCAGCTCGCCGGGTTCTCCTCGGTGCCCTCGTAGGCGAGGATGTGCGTCGCGACGCGGTCGAGGAACCACCGGTCGTGGGAGACCACCACGGCGCAGCCGGGGAACTCGAGCAGCGCGTTCTCGAGAGAGCCGAGCGTCTCGACGTCGAGGTCGTTGGTGGGCTCGTCGAGCAGCAGCAGGTTGCCGCCCTGCTTGAGGGTGAGCGCGAGGTTGAGACGGTTGCGCTCACCGCCGGACAGGACGCCCGCGGGCTTCTGCTGGTCGGGGCCCTTGAACCCGAACGACGCGACGTACGCGCGCGAGGGGATCTCGACGTTGCCGACCTTGAGGAAGTCGAGCCCGTCGGAGACGACCTCGAACAGCGTCTTCTTGGGGTCGATGCCGCCGCGCGACTGGTCGACGTACGAGATCTTGACGGTCTCGCCGATCTTGAGGTCGCCCGCGTCGAGCGGCTCGAGGCCGACGATCGTCTTGAACAGCGTCGTCTTGCCGACGCCGTTGGGGCCGATGACGCCGACGATGCCGTTGCGCGGCAGCGTGAAGCTCAGCCCGTCGATGAGCTGACGCCCGTCGAAGCCCTTCTGCAGGTCGGTCGCCTCGAGGACGACGTTGCCCAGGCGCGGGCCCGGCGGGATCTGGATCTCCTCGAAGTCCAGCTTCCGCGTCCGCTCGGCCTCCGCCGCCATCTCCTCGTACCGCGCGAGACGCGACTTCGACTTGGTCTGGCGCCCCTTGGCGTTCGACCGCACCCACTCCAGCTCTTCCTTGAGGCGCTTGGCGAGCTTGGCGTCCTTCTTGCCCTGGACCTGCAGGCGCTCCTGCTTCTTCTCCAGGTACGTCGAGTAGTTGCCCTCGTACGGGTAGAGGCGTCCGCGGTCGACCTCGCAGATCCACTCCGCGACGTGGTCGAGGAAGTACCGGTCGTGCGTGACCGCGAGGATCGCGCCGGGGTACTGCTGCAGGTGCTGCTCGAGCCACAGCACCGACTCGGCGTCGAGGTGGTTGGTGGGCTCGTCGAGCAGCAGCAGGTCGGGCTTCTCGAGCAGGAGCTTGCACAGCGCGACGCGGCGGCGCTCGCCGCCGGACAGCACGCTGACGTCGGCGTCGGCCGGCGGGCAGCGCAGCGCGTCCATCGCCTGCTCGAGCTGCGCGTCGAGGTCCCACGCGTCGGCCGCGTCGATGGCCTCCTGGAGCTGGCCCATCTCGGCGAGCAGCGCGTCGAAGTCCGCGTCGGGCTCCGCCATGAGCGCCGAGATCTCGTTGTAGCGGTCGAGCTTGCCCTTGATCTCGGCGACGCCCTCCTCGACGTTGCCGAGGACCGTCTTCTCCTCGTTCAGCGGCGGCTCCTGCTGCAGGATGCCGACCGTGTACCCCGGCGACAGCCGGGCCTCGCCGTTCGACGGCTGGTCGAGACCCGCCATGATCTTGAGGATCGTCGACTTGCCCGCACCGTTCGGGCCGACGACGCCGATCTTGGCGCCGGGCAGGAAGTTGAGGGAGACGTCGTCGAGGATGACCTTGTCGCCGTGCGCCTTGCGCGCCTTGTACATGCTGTAGATGAACTCAGCCACTGGGTGCTCGTCCGCTCCTGGTGAGTCGTGGTGGCGCCGCGGGCCGGGACGCGCGCGCACCCGCGTGCACGAGGTGCACGGACGTCGGGGTGCGCGGGCGCCGGCCGGCGGCGCCGGATGCCGATCCACCAGCCTAGGCGATCAGGCGCGTCCGGCCAGCGCCGGCACGGCGCGCGTCTCGTCGGAGGCCTCGTCGTCGACGCCGGCGAGGTCGTCGGTCACCTCCGCCGCCTCGTCCGGCTCGTCGGAGGCCGGCGGCTCCGTCGCCGTGGCCCACGGGTCCTCGACGAGCCCGGTGACGTCGGTCGCGCCCTGCTCGTCGTCGCGCCGCCGGCCACCGCCCAGGGTGCGCCGGAACTGCGCCGTGCCGAACGACAGGTCGTGCCCCACCGACAGCGCCTCGAGCACGAGCTCGGAGCGCGGCGCACCGTCCTGCGCGACCCACTCCGACTGCGCCAGCCGGCCCACGACGACCACGGGGTCGCCCTTGCGCAGCGACGCCGCGAGGTTCGTGGCCGTCGTGCGCCAGGCCTTCACCGTGAACCACAGCGTCGGGCCGTCGCGGAAGCCGCCGTTCTCCCGGTCGACGACCCGGCGGGTCGACGCGAGCCGGAACTGCGCGTACGGCACGCCGCCGAGCCCGTCGAGGTGGTAGCTGCGCAGGTCGGACCCGACCCACCCGACGACCGTCACGTCCTGCGTGTGCGTTCCCATGCCTGTCCCCTGTCCGCCAGGCCCCGGGGATCCGGGGCGTGTGCGGCCATCGTGGGCGCGCGGGTCGGGGCGCCACGCGTCACGACGTCGGCACCGCGGACGCCCGGCTCGCCGGAGGGGACCGTGGTCGGCTGGGCGGCTCCGCGGGGTCGTCGAGGCGCCAGCGGGGCCGTCGAGGCATGCCCCGGCGCGGGCGCGCGGGCGTGCGCTCAGTCGCCGGCGCCCGCGCGCTGCGCGAGCTCGAGCTCGAGCCGGAGATCGTGCGCTCGGGGGAGCGCCGCTCCTACGTGCTCGCGGACCGCGCGCTCCACCCGCTGCCCGCGGGCCTGCTCGCCATGTCGCCCTCCGC
>JAEYNO010000007.1 GCA_023412515.1 Actinomycetes bacterium | reverse complement strand
GCGACGGCGCCGCGCCGCGCGAGCAGCGGGCTGCGGTGCCGCGGCTCGACCGGTGCGACGTCCGCGTCGGCCGGCGTGGCGGCGGGCTCGGTGCCGGGCTGCGTGGTCACGTCAGTCGTCCACCCTGCTCAGGCGCGCCGAGGCGTACGACTGCAGCGGCTGCCCGAACGCGGCCAGGTCGTGCGCCCACATGAGGTCGCCCTCGACGAGCCCGTACAGGCGCTTGCCCGCGTTGACGGCGGCCCCCGACGCGGTGTGCGCGATGAGGTCCGACGCGAGGTCGATGCGCCCCTTGCCGACGGCGCCGACGTACACCGACACGTTGCCGGAGGGGTCGGCGAGCAGCAGCTCGACGGGGTGCTGGTCGTCCGGCAGGTCGGACGGGCGCTCGGGCGGCACGCGCCAGTACCCGGACTCGGTGGACCACACGGGGCCGTCGTGCGCGTCGGCGGTCGCGGCGCCGCGGGCGTCCGGGTCGCCGTCGGGCGCGGGGGCGTCGTCGCCCGTCAGCGCGGCCGCGTCGTCGGGGGCGACGACGAGGCGGATCGTCGTGCGGTACGCGAGGTACGGCCCGCCGTCGTGCGTGACCTCGAGCTCCTGCGTGAAGGGGCTCTCCTCGATGCCGGGGTAGCCGACGACGCCCTCGCCGCGCCAGCGGCCGACCAGCCAGGCGAGCGGGTAGACCTCGGGCGCGAGGCCCTCGGGCAGCACGAACGGCACAGTGCCTCCTCGGCTCGGGCGCGCACCGGCGGTGGCCGGCGACGTGCACGGGACGCGCACCGCCGGGTCGGCGGCACGCGGGCGCGGTCAGCGCCGACGGCTCAGCGCTGGCCCTTGTAGAGGCGGTACACGACGAAGGTCGCGAACCACCCGATCGTCAGCGTGGCGGCCACGAGCAGGCCGATGAAGAAGCCCTCGAGCGCAGTCATGCACCGATCCTAACGACGCACGGCGCTCGGATCGTCCCGAGCGGCCGGCCGCGGCCGGCCGAGGGGCCCGCTCAGCCGGCGAGCACGCGCCCCGCGACGTACACGAGCACGCCCGTCACGGTCACCGGCAGCACGACCACCGCGAGCGCGGGCACGCGCCGCACGAGCGCCGGCAGCCGGTCGAACAGCGCGTGCATCGCCGCGACCAGCACGCCCACGCCCACGCCGAGCGCGACGCCCGCCGTCAGGTGCACGGTCGGCAGCAGCCACCCCACGAGCGTCCCGCCGGCCGTCGCCGCGGCGACGGTCACGAGGTACACGACCCACGGCCTGCCGCGCAGCGCGACCGCCGCCGAGCCCAGCGCGAGCGCGATCGCGCCCGCCACGACCAGCTCGTCGCCGCCCGTGAGGCGCGCGGTCGCGACCCAGCCCGTGACGCACACCGCCAGCACCGTGCCGGTGACGGTCCCCGAGACCGACTCGACCATGCGCACGCGCCCGTCGCGGCGCAGCAGCTCGTTGACGAAGGCGAGCACGACCGCGCCGGCGAGCACGAGCGCCACGTGCTGCAGGAACGGGTCGTCGGGCGTGAGCGTGACGGCCGCGACGGCCGCGAGCCCGCCGAGCCCCACGACCGCGCCCGCTCCGGGCGTGAACGGCAGCCCCGCGAGCGCGGGCCAGCCGACCGCGAGCGCGACCACGAGCGCGGCGCTGACGACCGCGAGCGGCAGCGTCCCGAAGTAGCCCGCGACCGCGACGACGGCGGCCAGCACCGCCGTGACGACCGACCGGGTCTCGACGCTCATCGCCCACCTCGCGGGCCGCCGTACGGCGTCGTCACGGGTCGCTCCGGGGCGCGTCGGGTCCAGCGGGGGTCGTCAGGCACGCGGGCGATTCTCGCAGACCCCGTGTCCCTCCCGGGCGGGACGCGGGGCGCGGACGGGTGGTGCCGAGGGTCGTTCCGCGAGACCGTGCCCGTGCGCGGGGCGGCACGTTGTAGCGTGTCCCCACTCGCAGCCAGGAGGTGACCGGTGGCGGATCTGCTGCTCCTCACGCCTGCGTCCGGGGGTTCGGCACAGGTGCTGCCCGCGCTGGGGCTCCTGTCCCACCGGGTCCGTGTGCTTCCCGTCGAGCCGTCCGCCCTGGTGGACGCGCCGGACGCGGACATCGTCGTGCTCGACGCACGGCGCGACCTGGTCACCGCCCGCACGACGTGTCGTCTGCTGCGCGCCACCGGTCTGACCGTGCCCCTCGTGCTCGTCCTCACCGAGGGCGGCCTGACCGTCGTCACCGCCGAGTGGGGCGCCGACGACCTCGTGCTCGAGCACGCGACCCCGGCCGAGGTCGAGACGCGGTTCCGCCTCGTCATGGAGCGCGCGGCGACCGCCGCGTACGACGACGCGCCGCAGGAGATCTCCTCGGGCGAGCTGACGATCGACGCGGGCGGGTACACCGCGCGGCTGCGCGGCCGGCCCCTCGACCTGACGTACAAGGAGTTCGAGCTCCTCAAGTACCTCGTGCAGCACCCGGGGCGCGTGTTCACGCGCGCGCAGCTGCTGCAGGAGGTCTGGGGCTACGACTACTACGGGGGCACGCGCACGGTCGACGTCCACGTGCGGCGCCTGCGCGCCAAGCTGGGGCCCGAGCACGAGCAGCTCATCGGCACGGTCCGCAACGTCGGCTACCGGTTCGACCCGCCCAAGGACCGCCGCCCGGTCGACGACCGCGCCGACGTGCCGGAGCCGGCGGACGCCTGACGCCGCGCGCGTGGGGCACGTGGACGCCGCGGGCACGCGTACCCGCCGGGCCGTACCCTGGGGGCAGGGAGCGCCGGGAAGCCTGGTCGGCAGCCGCTGCGTCGACCCCTCGGAGGCCCCGTGCCGATCTCACCCCGCCCCCTCACGCGCCTGCTCGCGCGCCCGTCCGTCGGCGCCGAGCGCAACCTGCGCGACACGCTGCGCGACGAGCGCACCGGCGGCGTCCTGCTCCTGGTCGGGGCGCTGGCGGCGCTCGTCTGGGCCAACGCGTCACCCGGCACGTACCGCGCGGTGTCCGACACCGTCGTGGGGCCGGCCGCGCTGCACCTCGACCTGAGCCTGGCGCACTGGGCGTCCGACGGGCTGCTCGCGATCTTCTTCTTCGTCGTCGGGCTCGAGCTCAAGCGCGAGATGGTCGTCGGCGAGCTGCGCCACGTGCGCACGGCGGTGCTGCCGGCGGTCGCGGCGGTCGGGGGCATGCTCGTGCCCGCCGGGATCTACCTCGCGGTCAACCTCACGCGTCCCGACGGCGCTCCCGTCGGCTGGGCGGTGCCGACGGCCACCGACATCGCGTTCGCCGTCGGCGTGCTGGCGCTCGTCGGGCGCGGGCTGCCGGTCGCGCTGCGCGTGTTCCTGCTCACGCTCGCGGTCGTCGACGACCTGCTCGCGATCGTCGTCATCGCCGTCGCGTACACGGACCACGTCGCTGTCGGCCTGCTCGCCGGGGCGCTGGTCGCGGTGGCGGCGTTCGGCGTCGCGCTGGCGCGCGGCCTGCGCAGCCCCTGGCTCCTGGTGCCGCTCGCGCTCGCGGCGTGGGGCCTGCTCCACGCGTCGGGCGTGCACGCGACGATCGCGGGGGTGCTGCTGGGCTTCACCGTGCCGGCCTCCCCCGGCTCGGCGCGCCACCCCCGCGCGACCCCCAGTGGCACGGCCGAGGACGACGACCCCGACCTGCCGGACGGCTCGCTGGCGGAACGCTACGAGCACGTGTGGCGACCCCTGTCCGCCGGCGTCGCGGTGCCCGTCTTCGCGCTGTTCGCCGCCGGCGTCACGATCGCCCCCGACACCCTCGGGGCGGCCCTGGGCGACCCCGTCGCCCAGGGCGTCGCGCTGGGCCTCGTGCTCGGCAAGCCCCTCGGCATCCTCGGCGCCACCTGGTTGCTGGCGCGGTTCACCCGCGCGCGCCTGGCACCCGGGCTCTCGTGGGCGGACGTGCTCGCGGTCGGTGCGCTCGCCGGGATCGGGTTCACGGTGTCGCTGCTGGTCGGCGTGCTCGCCTTCGGCGAGGGCTCCGCGCACGACGAGCACGTCGTGGTGGCCGTGCTCGCCGCGTCCCTGGTCGCGGCGGCGATCGGCTCCGTGCTGCTGTCCTGGAGGTCCCGCGTCCACACCGCCCGCGCCGCGCACGTCACGGCCGACGACCGCCCGGGCGACGTCCCGAACCGGTAGGTTCGCACCCGATGACCACCGTCGACTCCGCGTCGCTCCTCCTCGACGGCCCGTGGGAGCACCGCTTCGTCACCGCGAACGGTGCGCGGTTCCACGTGGCGCTGTCCGGGCCGCAGGACGCGCCGCTCGTGCTGCTGCTGCACGGCGTCCCCCAGCTGTGGTGGGCGTGGCGGCACCAGCTGCCCGTGCTCGCCGCCGCGGGCCACCGCGTCGCGGCGATGGACCTGCGCGGCACGGGCTGCTCGGACAAGCCGCCGCAGGGCTACGACGTCCCCACGCTCGCGGCCGACGCGGCCGGCGTCGTGACCGTCAGCGGCTCGGCCGCCGCCGGGGTCGCGGTCGCC
>JAEYNO010000253.1 GCA_023412515.1 Actinomycetes bacterium | reverse complement strand
GTCGGAGCAGCACACGGTGCCCGTCGAGAACCTGCTGCAGCCCGACCTGCTGCGGCGGCTGTGCTGGTCGCCGCCCACGCCGCTCGTCGCCGCGGCGGTCGCGGCGACGCTGACGGCGGGCGGCGCGCGCGCGTGGCAGGTCGAACTGCTCGCGGACCGGCTCGCGGCGGCCTTCGCCACGGCCTGAGCCCGGCGGCGCCTCCGCCGGCAGCCTCCCGACGCGCCGCCGGGGGCACGCTCCGGCATGCTCGGTGGTGCGCGGGAACGCGCTGGTCCGCCGCTGTTACTCTTGAGTAACTTCGCGCGTCCAGGGACCATGGTCCCGGCCGTGCGACGACGCACCTCGCGCGCTCCACCGGACACCGCCGTCCCCCAGGAGGACAGATGCCGAGCACCTCCCCCGCCCCCGCCCGGCCGCAGCACGGCCGCAGCGTGGTCTTCGTCGACGGGGTCCGCACCCCGTTCGGGCGTGCCCGCAAGGACGGGTTGTACGCGCACACCCGCGCCGACGACCTCGCCGTGCGGACCGTGCGCGAGCTGCTGCGCCGCCACCCGCAGCTCCCGCCCGAGCGCGTCGACGACGTCGCGCTCGCCGCGACCACGCAGCAGGGGGACCAGGGCCTGACGCTCGGGCGCACGGTCGCGATGCTCGCGGGCCTGCCCCCGACGGTCCCGGGCTTCGCGATCGACCGGATGTGCGCCGGGGCCATGACGGCCGTGACGACCACGGCCGCCGCGATCGGCGTCGGCGCGCAGGACGTGACGATCGCCGGGGGCGTGGAGCACATGGGCCACCACCCCATGGGCTTCGACGCCGAGCCGAACCCCCGCTTCCTGGCCGAGCGCCTCGTCGCCCCGGACGCGCTCGACATGGGCGTCACCGCCGAGAACCTGCACGACCGGTTCCCGGAGCTGACCAAGAAGCGCGCCGACGCGTACGGCGTCGCGAGCCAGGAGAGGTACGCCGCGGCGCTGGCGTCCGGGCGCATCGAGCCCGACCTCGTGCCCGTCGCGCTGCGCGACCCCGAGCGCGGCTGGGGCCTGGCGACCGCCGACGAGCCGCCGCGCCCCGGCACGACCCTCGCCGCGGTCGCGGACCTGCCCACGCCGTTCCGCCCCGGCGGGCGCGTCACCGCCGCGACGTCGGCACCGCTGACCGACGGCGCCGCGTCCTGCCTGCTCGCCGCCGAGGACGTCGCCGAGGAGCTGGGCCTGCCGGTGCGCATGCGGCTCGTGTCGTTCGCGTACGCGGGCGTCGAGCCCGAGGTCATGGGCCTGGGCCCCGTGCCCGCGACCCACCGCGCGCTCGAGCGCGCGGGCCTGACGATCGACGACGTCGGGCTCGTCGAGATCAACGAGGCGTTCGCGGTGCAGGTGCTGTCGTTCCTCGACGCGTTCGGCATCGCCGACGACGACCCCCGCGTCAACCCGTACGGCGGCGCCATCGCGGTCGGTCACCCCCTCGCGTCGTCGGGCGTGCGGCTCATGACGCAGCTCGCACGGCAGTTCGCCGAGCGCCCCGACGTCCGCTACGGCCTCACGACGATGTGCGTCGGGCTGGGGCAGGGCGGCACGGTCGTCTGGGAGAACCCCCACTTCACCGCCGAGGAGGACGCCCGATGAGCACGACCGCGCCGCGCGAGGAGCGCGTCACGCACGCCCTGGTCCGCGACGTCCGCCTTCCCGGCGGGCTCGGCACGCTCGCGCTCGTCACGCTCGACAACGGCCTGGACCACACGAAGCCCACGACGCTCGGGCCGCGGGGAGTCGCCGAGCTCGCCGAGGTGCTGCGCGCGCAGCAGGCCCGCGCCGCGCGCGGCGAGATCGCGGCCCTGGCCGTCACCGGCAAGCCGTACTACCTCGCGGCGGGTGCCGACCTCACGCAGGTCGCCGGCGTGACGTCGCGCGACGACGCGCTCGCGCTCGGGCGCGGCGGCCACGCGGCGTACCGGCTGCTCGGCGAGCTGGGGGTGCCCACGTTCGCGTTCGTCAACGGCGCGGCGCTCGGCGGCGGGCTCGAGGTCGCGCTGAACTGCGACTACCGCACGGCGTCGGCCGACGTGCGGGCGCTCGCGCTGCCCGAGACGGGGCTCGGCCTGGTGCCCGGGTGGGGCGGCGCGTACCTCGTGCCGCGGCTCGTCGGCATCGAGCGGGCCGTCGACGTGGTCCTCACCCGGCCCGCCGCGAACAAGCCGTTCACGGCGCAGCAGGCCGCCGAGATCGGGCTCGTCGACGTCGTGCTCGACCCCGCGGACTTCCTCGAGGAGTCGGTGCGCTGGGCGGCGCGCGTGCTCGCGGGCGAGGTCACGGTGCCGCGGCGTCCGCTCGACGACGCGGCGACCTGGCGCACGGTCGTCGAGCGTGCGCGCCGGCACCTGGACGCCGTCGTGCACGGCTCGCGCCCCGCGCCGTACCGCGCGCTCGACCTGCTCGAGGCCGCGCGCGACGCCGACCGCGACACCGCGTTCGCGGCGGAGGACGAGGCGCTGGCCGACCTGATCATGAGCGACGAGATGCGCGCGAGCGTGTACGCGTTCGGGCTCGTGCAGGCTGGCCGCCGGCCCACCGGCGCACCCGACCGCGCGCTGGCCCGGCCGGTCACGCGCGTCGGCGTCGTCGGTGCCGGGCTCATGGCCGCGCAGATCGCGCTGCTGCTCGCGCAGCGACTCGGCGTCCCGGTCGTGATGCGCGACCTGGACGAGGAGCGCGTGGCGCACGGCCTCGCGACGGTCCGCTCGACGGTCGAGCGGCTCGTGTCGTCCGGGCGCATGACCTCAGACGCCGGTGCGCGCATCACCGCTCAGGTCACGGGCTCGACCGACGTCGGCGTGTTCGGCGACTGCGACCTCGTGATCGAGGCGGTCACCGAGGTCCTCGACCTCAAGAAGCGCGTGCTCGCCGAGCTCGAGGACGTCGTCGCGCCCGACGCGGTGCTCGCGACCAACACGTCGGCGCTGTCGGTGACGCGCATGGCCGCCGACCTGCGCCACCCCGAGCGCGTCGTCGGGCTGCACTTCTTCAACCCGGTCGCCGCGATGCCGCTCGTCGAGGTCGTGCAGGCCGAGCACACGTCGGCGGAGGCGCTGGCCACCGGGTTCGCGGTCGCGGCGCAGCTGCGCAAGACCGCGGTGCTCGTGCGGGACCGCCCCGGGTTCGTCGTCAACCGGCTGCTCGTGCTGCTGCTCGGCGTGATCGTCGACGCGGTCGAGCACGGCACGCCGGTCGAGGTGGCGGACCGCGCGCTCGACCCGCTGGGCCTGCCGATGCCGCCGTTCGAGCTGTTCGACCTCGTCGGACCCGCGGTCGGCCTGCACGTGCTGACGTCGCTGCGCGACGACCTCGGCGAGCGGTTCCCGCGCTCCCCCGGGCTCGAGAAGCTCGTCGCCGAGGGCGTGCCGGTGGTGCGCCCGGCGGCGGCCCGCGGGCTGCCGAAGCGCGTGGACCCCGCGGTGCAGGCGGTGTTCGACGCGGCGCGCGAGGGCGAGGTCGCCGCGGCGCCGCTCGACGAGGCCGGCGTGCTCGACGCCGTCCTGACGGCGCTCACGGTCGAGATCGGGCACATGCTCGACGAGGGCGTGGTCGCGACGCCGCAGCAGATCGACCTGTGCATGATCCTCGGCGCCGGCTGGGGCTTCCACCTCGGCGGGATCACGCCGTACCTGGACCGCCGCGGCTACAGCGAGCGAATCCTGGGGCGCCGCCTCCTGCCCGACGGCGTCGCGAACGTCCCCCACCCCTGACCCCTCCTTGCCTCCCACCCTCCCGCGAGAGTGCGATCCAGTCACCGCACCGCCCCTCGACCACCACCCCACCCTTCCCGCGAGAGTGCAATTCAGTCACACGCCCACCCCAACCACACCCGCGAGAGTGCGATCCAGCTGACCGCGTCGCCGCGGCACGTCGTCGCCGCACGCCCACTCACCCGCTCGCGAGAGTGCGATCCAGCGACCGGGTCGCCCTGAGCGCGCCCCGCCGTTCTCACCGATGCCCCGAGCCGCCCTCAGAGTCGGTGCGCGGCAGAGTCGTCCACGGCCACGAGCCCCCTGCGCACCTCGCGGCCCCGTGACAGCGACCGTGGGCGGATGCAGGACGCCCCCGTGCTCGACATGCGTCACCTCCGCGCCACCGGCTCCACCTGGGCAGCCAGCCACCGGCTCGTCACGTCCGGGCGGTACGTCCAGCTGTTCCGGAGCGTGCTCGTCCGTCGGGACCTGCTCGAGGACCCCGCCACACGAGTTCGCGCCATCAGCACGGTGCTGCCCCGCGGCGCCGCCGTGTGCCGTGAGACCGCTGCATGGCTCCACGGTGTCGACACGCGCGCCCCCGGGCTGCACCTGCGGCCACCCCGCCTGCAGTGCATCGTCCCGACGGCCGTGCCTCGCGTCCGACGGCCCGGGCAGCAGTGCTGGACCGGCGCGTTGCCCGCGGACGACGTCACCGTGCTCGGTGGCGTACCCGCCACGACGGCCGAACGCACGGCGCTGGATCTCGCGCGGTACGCACCCGGGTACATCGGCCTCGCCGCGGTCGACGCCTTCGCGCACGCGGGGCTCGTCGACCCCGCACGACTCGTGCGCCGCGCGCGCGAGCTGCCCGGGGCACGCAACATCGCGCGCGCCCGTCGATTGATCGAACTCTGCGAACCGCAGACTGAGTCGGCCGGCGAGTCCTGGCTCCGCCTCCGGCTGTTCGAGGCCGGCCTTCCCCGGCCTGAGGCGCAGATCTCGATCCGTCACGGCGGTCGCGAGGTCTACCGCCTGGACCTCGGCTACCGCGACGCCCGCGTCGGCGTCGAGTACGACGGCGACGAGCACCATCACCGGACGGTGGCGCAGCGACGGGCCGACGAACGTCGGCGGGACGACCTGCGGATCCGGTTCGGCTGGACGGTCATCGGGGTCCACCGGGGCGACGTCCTCGGGAGCCGCAACGCGCTCGAGAGAGCCGTCGCCGAGCTCATCCGGCACGAGGGGGTCGTGCTGGCTCGTCAGACGTGGTGACCACCGCGTCCGCCGTCGCCCTCGCCGCCAGACCTGATCGCTCTCTGGTGGGCACGGTCCCGGGATGGCGACGACTCGATCGCACTCTCACGGACATGAGGGTGGCGACTGGATCGCACTCTCACGGGCACGAGGGTGCCGACGGGATCGCACTCTCACGGCACGAGGGTGCCGACGGGATCGCACTCTCACGGGCACGAGGGTGGCGACTGGATCGCACTCTCACGGGGACGAGGGGGCGACGACTGGATCGCACTCTCGTGGGTACGAGGGTGGGGTCAGAACGTCGTCAGGCCGCGTGCGCGGAAGACGTCGCGGACGGCCTCGGCGGCCTCGCGCGACGGGGGCTCGACGTCGTCGAGCTCGTAACGCATGCCCAGCTCGGACCACTTGTCGCGGCCCATCTGGTGGAACGGCAGGACCTCGACGCGCTCGACGGCCTCGCCGAGCGACGCGACGTAGTCGGCCACGGCCGCGACGTTGTCGGGCGCGTCGGTCAGGCCCGGCACGAGCACGAACCGGATCCACATGCGGGTGCCGCGCGCGGACAGTCGGCGGCCGAAGTCGAGCGTCGGCTGCAGCTCACGCCCGGTGACGCGCTTGTAGGTCTCGGGGTCGCCGGACTTCACGTCCAGCAGGACGAGCGACACGTCGTCGAGCATCTCGTCGGTCGCGTGCGCACCGAAGAAGCCCGAGGTGTCGATCGCGACCGGCACGTCCATCGCGGCCGCACCGCGGATCAGCCGGCGCACGAAGGCGGGCTGCATGAGGGGCTCGCCGCCCGAGATGGTGACGCCGCCGCCGGTGGCCGTGAACACGCCGCGGTAGCGCGCGATGCGGGCCAGGAGCTCGTCGGCCGCGACGTCGGTGCCGCGACGCATCTCCATGGTGTCGGGGTTGTGGCAGTACAGGCACCGCAGCGGGCAGCCCGACAGGAAGATCGTCAGGCGCGTGCCGGGGCCGTCGACCGCGGTCACGAGCTCCCACGAGTGCACCGACCCGAGCCGGCCCTCGCGGACCGCGGCGAGCCGCTCGGAGCGCTCGGCCTCGGTGACCTCCAGGCCCGCGGTGCCGTGGCCCTGGGTCCGGGTGTGCGACCCGCCGACGAGCGGGACGCCGAGCGGCACGACGGGTGCGCCGTCCTGCACGGTCGTGGTCACGGTGACCTCCACGCTGTCGTCGGGTTAGTGCTGCGAGGGTACGTCGGTGGGCCCCCGGCCCGGCGCTGCGCGTGCCGGGCCGGGGACCTGCGGGTCAGACCGCGCCGTGGAACGTGCGGGACAGCACGTCGAGCTGCTGCTCGCGCGTGAGGCGCACGAAGTTCACGGCGTAGCCGGAGACCCGGATGGTGAGCTGCGGGTAGTTCTCCGGGTGCTCCATGGCGTCCAGGAGCGTCTCGCGGTTCAGCACGTTGACGTTCATGTGGTAGCCGGAGGACAGGATGTAGGCGTCCAGCAGGCCGACCAGGTTCGTCACCTGCTCGTCCTTCTCGCGACCGAGGCCCGAGGGGACGATCGACGAGGTCAGCGAGATGCCGTCCTGCGCCTCGGAGTACGGCAGCTTGCCGACCGAGAGCGCCGAGGCGAGCATGCCGTGCGTGTCGCGCCCGTTCATCGGGTTGGCGCCCGGGGCGAACGGCTCGCCGGCCTTGCGGCCGTCGGGGGTCGACCCGGTGGCCTTGCCGTAGACGACGTTCGACGTGATGGTCAGCACCGACTGCGTGTGCAGCGCGTTGCGGTACGTCGGGACGGCGCGGATCTTCTCCATGAAGCGCCGCACGATCCACACCGCGATGTCGTCGGCGCGGTCGTCGTCGTTGCCGTACGTCGGGAAGTCGCCGTCGATCGCGTACTCGGTGACCAGGCCGTCGGCCGTGCGCAGCGGCGTGACCTTCGCGTGCTTGATCGCCGACAGCGCGTCCGCGACGACCGACAGGCCGGCGATGCCGCAGGCCATGGTCCGCAGGATGGTGCGGTCGTGCAGCGCCATCTCGATGCGCTCGTACGCGTACTTGTCGTGCATGTAGTGCACGCAGTTCAGCGCGTCGACGTACGTCTCGGCGAGCCAGTCCATGGTCTTGTCGAACTTGGCCATGACGTCGTCGTAGTCGAGCACCTCGCCCTCGACGGGCGCGGACACCGGCGCGACCTGCTTGCCGGAGATCTCGTCACGGCCGCCGTTGATGGCGTAGAGCAGCGCCTTGGCGAGGTTGACGCGCGCGCCGAAGAACTGCATCTGCTTGCCGACCCGCATCGGGGACACGCAGCACGCGATGGCCGCGTCGTCGCCCCACGAGGCGCGGATGAGCTCGTCGGACTCGTACTGCACGGCCGACGTGTCGATCGACACCTGCGCGCAGTACCGCTTGAAGCCCTCGGGAAGCCGCTCGCTCCAGAACACGGTCATGTTCGGCTCGGGCGCCGGGCCCAGGTTGTACAGCGTCTGCAGGTAGCGGAACGACGTCTTGGTGACGAGCGGGCGCCCGTCCTCGCCGATGCCGCCGATGGACTCGGTCACCCAGGTCGGGTCGCCCGAGAACAGGCTGTCGTACTCGGGCGTGCGCAGGAACCGCACGATCCGCAGCTTGATGACGAAGTCGTCGATGATCTCCTGCGCCTGCTCCTCGGTCAGCGCACCCGACTCGAGGTCGCGCTGCAGGAAGACGTCGAGGAAGGTCGACGTGCGGCCGAGCGACATGGCCGCGCCGTTCTGCTCCTTCACGGCGGCGAGGTACGCGAAGTACAGCCACTGCACGGCCTCGCGGGCGTTGGTCGCGGGCTGCGAGATGTCGTAGCCGTAGGACGCCGCCATCTGCTTGAGCTCGCCGAGCGCGCGGATCTGCTCCGCGAGCTCCTCGCGGTCGCGGATGACGTCCTCGACCGAGCGCTCCATGTCGAGCGACGCCTTCTCGAGCTTCTTCGCGGCGATGAGCTGGTCGACGCCGTAGAGCGCGACGCGGCGGTAGTCGCCGATGATGCGACCGCGGCCGTACGCGTCGGGCAGGCCCGTGATGATGTGCGACGAGCGCGCGGCGCGCACGTTCGGGGGGTACACGTCGAAGACGCCGTCGTTGTGCGTCTTGCGGTACTTGGTGAAGATGTCGATGATCTCCTGCGGCGCCTGGTAGCCGTAGGTCTCCAGCGACGTCTGGACCATGCGCCAGCCGCCGTTGG
>JAEYNO010000484.1 GCA_023412515.1 Actinomycetes bacterium | reverse complement strand
GGCGAGGGCGACGACCGGCAGGGTCGCCGCGCGTGCCCGGTGCGCCCGGGCGCGCAGCGGCGCGGGGAGGGAGGAGGGGGTCAACGGGGTGCCTTTCGCTGGGCCGCGGCGCGGGGCCGGGCTGACGGGCGGTGCCGGGCGGGGTGGGCGTCCGTCCGGTCGCGCCGCGCTGTGTCCCGCGGCGTATACAGGTCGGTGCCCATGCCGCAGGACGCTAGGGACGCCGTGTTTCACCCGTCCCGCCCCGGGCGTAAACACTGGGTTTCGCCGGTATACACGTCGGGATACAGGGCCCTCGACCGACCAGGCCACGACTCGCCCGGTGGCCACGGCGGCGGCCCGCGGCGCAGGGATACGCTCGCGGCATGCTGCTGCGCCCCCTCGACCAGTCCGCCAAGCTCAAGGGCGTCCTCTACGAGATCCGCGGCAAGGCGCTCGACGAGGCGGCCCGCATGGAGGCCGAGGGCCGCAAGGTCCTCAAGCTCAACACGGGCAACCCCGCCGCGTTCGGGTTCGACGCGCCGCACCAGATCGTCGCCGACGTCATCGCCGCCGTGCCGCACGCGCACGGGTACACCGAGTCCCGCGGCATCCTGTCGGCGCGCCGCGCGATCGTCACGCGCTACGAGACCGTCGAGGGCTTCCCGACGTTCGACGTCGACGACGTCTACCTCGGCAACGGCGTCTCCGAGCTCATCACCATGACCCTGCAGGCGCTGCTCGACGAGGGCGACGAGGTGCTCATCCCGTCCCCCGACTACCCGCTGTGGACGGCCATGACGAGCCTGTCCGACGGCAGGCCGGTGCACTACCGGTGCGACGAGTCGACCGGCTGGGAGCCCGACGTCGAGCACATCCGCGAGCAGATCACGCCGCGCACCAAGGCCATCGTCGTCATCAACCCCAACAACCCCACGGGGGCGGTGTACCGGCGCGAGGTGCTCGAGCAGATCGCGCAGGTCGCGCGCGAGCACAGCCTGCTGCTGCTCGCCGACGAGATCTACGACCGGATCCTCTACGACGGTGCGCAGCACGTCCCCCTGGCGTCGGTCGCGCCCGACCTCCTGTGCCTGACGTTCAACGGCCTGTCCAAGACGTACCGCGTGGCCGGGTTCCGGTCCGGGTGGGTCGTGGTGACCGGGCCGCAGCAGCACGCGCAGGGCTTCCTCGAGGGCATGACGCTGCTCGCATCGACCCGGCTGTGCCCCAACGTGCCCGCGCAGCACGCGATCCAGGCCGCGCTGGGCGGCGTGCAGTCCATCGAGGCGCTCGTCGCGCCGGGCGGGCGGCTGCACGAGCAGCGCGAGGTCGCGTGGGAGGGCCTCACGAGCATCCCCGGCGTCACGTGCGTCAAGCCCGACGGCGCGCTCTACCTGTTCCCCCGGCTCGACCCCGAGGTGTTCGGGATCGTCGACGACGCGCAGCTCGTCTACGACCTGCTCGTCAGCGAGCAGATCCTGCTCGTGCAGGGCACGGGCTTCAACTGGCTTACGCCCGACCACCTGCGGGTCGTCACGCTGCCCGAGGCGCGCGTGCTGGCCGACGCGGTCGAGCGCATGGGCAACTTCCTGTCGTCGTACCGCCAGACGCCGCGCTGACGGCACCGCGCGCCGACCGGCGAACGCAGAGCGGGGCCCCGGCACCCGGGGGGGGGGGCCCCGCCTCGTGCGGAGGTGTCGCGCGTCAGATCACGAGCAGCGAGAAGCCGCCCGACCCGTAGCCGTCGACCGTGAGGTCGAGGTCGAGCCGGCGCACGTAGGCGCGCACCCACGGCTTCGCGTCGTGCGGCAGCGCCTCGCGCGGCGAGCACACGGCGTCGAGCCGCACGTGCGGCGTGCCCTCGGAGTTCATGAGGGACGCGACGACGTTGAGCACCTCGCGCGCGTTCTCCTCGAGGAAGTCCTCGAGCATGAGCGAGACCGCCGACTCCTGCGCCGTGGGCGCCGGGACCAGCCCGATCGCGGCACCGACGTACGCCGAGAGCGGCACGTCCATCAGGCAGATCGCCTTGAGGCCGAGTAGCCGGTCGACGTACAGGCCGACGAGCGCACCGCCCTCGGACTCGGGGTCGACCATCGCGCCGCCCGTGCGCACGTCGACCGACCGGCCCAGCAGACCCTCGAGCAGCTCACGGACGTCCTTCGCGGACGGCAGCGGGACGATGTCCGAGCTCATGCCAGCACCGGCTCGATGACCTCGCGGAACCCCTCGGGCGTGAAGGGCTTCGCGATGAGGAACAGCGCGCCCTCGCGGTCCGCGAGCTCGCGCATCTCGGGCGACCCCTCGGACGTCACGAAGCCCAGCGGCGTCGTGAAGCCCTCGGCGCGCAGGCGACGCAGCAGGTCGATGCCCGTCATCTCGGGCATGTTCCAGTCGGACAGGATGACGTCGGGCTCGTCGGCGCGCACGGCCTCGAGCGCCTGCGCGCCGTCGGCGGCCTCACGGACCTCCCAGTCGTAGCCGGCCTGCCGCAGGGTACGGATGACGATCTGCCGCATCACGCGGCTGTCGTCCGCGACCAGGACGCGGATCATCGGACTCCTCCTCGGTGTCGGTGGGTCGTGGGGGTCACGCTGCCCCCCGGACGCGGAGCACGAGCGGGCGCCCGCGCCAGTCGAGGACCACCTCGGTGACGAGCACCGAGCCCGGCAGCCCCGGGTCGTGGTCGGCCACCTGCGGCAGGCCCAGCGTGCCGTGCGTCGGCAGGAGCGCCTTGACGTTGCCGCCGACGACGTTGGCGACCTCGCCGAACGCGTCGTGCAGGTCCTCCTCGAGGACCGGCTCGTCGGCACCCATCTGCAGCAGCGCGCGCGCCAGGTCGTCGGCCGTCGCCCGCTCGGTCGTCACCGACGCGCGCCCGGCCCAGCCGCCGTGCAGGTCGACCCACGCGACGACCGGGACCTGCCACGCGGGCACGTCGCCGTGCCGCTGCGCCACCGTCCCGGGCTCGCCGTCGACCATCGCGGTGAACAGCTCCTCGGCGATCGCGTACACGTCGTCGCCGGCGATCAGCGTGCTCATGCGCTCTCCCCCACCGGCACCAGCCCGAGCAGCTCGAGCTTGTCCCGGATCGCGTCCGTGGTGAACGGCTTGATGAGGTACTCGTGCGCGCCCGCTGCCAGGGCCCGCACGATCTGGCCGTGCTCGCTCTCGGTGGTCACCATCATGAGCGTCATGTCCCGCCACTGCGGGTTCTGCCGCACGCGCGTGACGAACGTCAGCCCGTCCATCACGGGCATGTTCCAGTCGATGCACGCGAGCGCGGGCACGGGCCCGTCCCCGGCGAGCAGGTCCAGCGCGTGCTGGCCGTGCTCCGCCTCGACGGGCTCGAAGCCCAGTCCGCGCAACGTCTGCCCGACGATGCGGCGCATCGCTCTCGAGTCGTCGATGACGAGTGCTCTCATGTCAGCCCTGCTCCTCGGGTGGACGTGGGTGCGAAGACCGAGCCGGCCGGGCGGGCCGGGGTCGGCAGGACGGGCCGCGGCGGGACCGCGGCGGACGCCGGGCGTGCGGGCACCCCGGCGAGCGTGGACCGTGCCGCCGCGAGCGACGCGGCGG
>JAEYNO010000479.1 GCA_023412515.1 Actinomycetes bacterium | reverse complement strand
GGCGCGTCGGGCACGAGCCCGTCGAACCCGTGGCAGCCGCCGGGCCACACGTGCAGCTCGGCGTCGCCGCCGTCGGCCCACAGCCGCGCGGCGTACGCGACGCACTCGTCGCGGAACGTCTCGGCGGAGCCGACGTCGACGAACGCGGGCGGCAGGCCGCGAAGGTCCGCCGCCCGCGCCGCCGCCGCGTACGCCGGCACGTCCGGGCCGCCGGCCCGGTCCCCGAGGTACGCCGCCCACGCGGTCGCGTTGGCGGTCCGGTCCCAGGAGCCCACGCCGGCCATCTGGTGCCCGGAGGCGGTCTCGTTGCGGTCGTCGAGCATGGGGCACACCAGCAGCTGCCCGGCGAGGGCCGGCCCGCCGCGGTCGCGGACGAGCAGCGCGAGCGCCGCGGCCAGGCCGCCGCCGGCGCTGATGCCCTCGACGACGACGCACGTCGGGTCGAGCCCGAGCACGTCGGCGTCGCCGACGAGCCAGGTGAGCGCCGCGTACGCGTCCTCGACGGCCGCGGGGTACGGGTGCTCGGGCGCGAGCCGGTACTCGACCGACGCGACGGCCCAGCCGGGTGCGACCTGCGCGGCCGCGGCCACGTCGTCCGACACCGTGCCCACCACCAGGCCACCGCCGTGCAGGTGCAGCAGCACGGGCACCGCGTGGTCGACCGGCGGGCGCAGCAGCGCGACGTGCACCGTGCCGCCGTCGGGGCCGGGCGCCTCGTGCCACGTGAGCTCGAGGCCGGCCTCGACGGCGACGTCGGCGAGCACGGGCGGCTGCGCGCGCTCGCGCAGCGTCGTGATCTCGTCGGGCCGCAGCGTCGTGACCACGTCCGCCGCGCGCGTCGTGAGCGCGTCGGCGATCGCGGGGTCGAACGGCGGCCGCGCGACGGCGACCTGCGTCATCCCTTCAGCGCTCCCTGCATGAGGGCGGACACGAACTGCCGCTGGAACGCGAGGAACACCAGGAGCGTCGGCGTGAGGATCAGCAGGGACCCCGCGCACAGCAGCGGGATGTCGGTGCCCCACTGGCCCTGGAACGCGCCGAGCGCACCGGCCATGGTCCGCTTGGTCGGGTCGTCGACCAGCACGACCGCGAGCAGGAACTGGTTCCACGTCCACAGGAACATGAGGATCCCGAGCGACGACAGCGCGGGCGTCGACAGCGGCAGGTGGATGCGCGCGAAGAGCTTCCACGTGTTGGCGCCGTCGATGCGGGCGGCCTCCGAGAGGTCCTCGGGCATGTTGACGAAGTGCGCGCGCATCCACATGACCGCGAACGGCATGTACAGGCCGATGAGCGGCAGGATGATGGCCCACCGGGTGTTCAGCAGGCCGACGTCGCGCATCTGGTAGTACAGCGGCACGATCACGGCCTGGAACGGCAGCGTCAGGCCGATGACGAACGTCAGGAAGATGACGCGGTGCCCCGGCGGCCGCAGGTGGCCGAGCGAGAACCCGGCGAGCGTCGCGATGAGCAGCGCGACCGGCACGACGCCGACCTCGATGAGCGCGCTCGACCACAGCAGCGCGCCCATGTTGGCGGCCGTGAACGCGTCGACGAAGTTCGACCAGTACGGCGTCTCGGGCAGCGAGAGGCCCGAGGGGTACGTGCCGGGCTTGTGCAGCGCGGTGATGAACAGGCTGACGAACGGCACGATCGTGACGAGCATCAGGATGACGAGCAGGACGCGGCCGAGCCACGTCTCGCGGCGGGAGACGATCACGGGTCAGTCCTCCCGCGTGAGTCGCTGGATGGGCAGGACCACGGCCAGCACGAGGGCCATGAAGACGACGGCGAGCGCCGAGGCCTGGCCGACCTCGCGGCTGAAGAAGCCGAGGTAGTAGATCTCGAGGCCGGGCACGAGCGTGGAGTTCGCCGGTCCGCCCTGGGTCGAGATGTAGACGATGTCGAACGCGGCGAGCGCGGCGATGATCGTGACGGTCACGCACACGCCGATCTCCTGGCGGACGCTCGGCAGGGTGATCGCGAAGAACTCGCGGACCGCGCCGGCGCCGTCGATGCGCGCGGCCTCGTACAGGGACGGGTCGATCTTGGTCATGCCCGCGAGCAGCAGGAGCATGCACAGGCCGAGCGCGACCCACGCGCCGATGACGCCGACGGCCGGCAGCGCGGTGTCGGTGTCGCCGAGCCAGGCGCGCGTCACCGAGCCGAGCCCGATGCCGCGCAGCAGCTCGTTGACCAGGCCGTCGGACGCGAGCAGCCAGGTCCACATGATGCCGGCCGCGACGAGCGGGATGACCTGCGGCAGGAAGAGCACGGTGCGCGACGCGAGGGCGAGGCGGCTCGCCGCGAACTTGCGGATCGTGGCTGCGGTGAGCAGGCCGAGGATCACGGGCACGAAGCTGAAGTAGATGATCAGCTCGAGCGCGTTGCCGATCGAGCCCAGGGTCTCGGAGCTCTGCGTGAGACGGCGGTAGTTGTCGAACCCGACCCAGGTCGAGGCCGTGACGCCGTTCCACTTGTAGAAGGAGTACTGCACCGTCAGCGCGAGGGGGCGCAGCACGAAGGCCGCGTAGAACACCGCGGCGGGGACCACGAGGCCGAGGGCGACCCAGCCCCGGCGCAGGCGCCGTGCCCGGAGGGCACGGCGCCTGGCCTCGTGGCTGGTCGACGCCGGGGCGGCGACCTCGCGGAGACCGGTGGTGTCGGTCGTCCGCATCTGCATCATCAGCCGCCGATCTCGCTCTCGTAGTCCTTCTGGACGGCCTCGAGCAGACCCTTGGCGTCCTGCTCGCCCGCGACGAGCTTCTGCAGGTTGGGGGTCCAGCTCTTGGCGTAGATGGCGCCGGTGGCGTTCGCGATGAACTCCATCGAGCCGTTGTCCTTGGCGATCGTCGCGCCGGCGGCGAGCGTCTGGGCGGTCACGGAGTCACCGTCGACCTCGGGCATGAAGGCGTCCGACGGGCCCATGGGGTGCGAGCCGCCGACCTCGACCGCGATGGTGCGGGCCTCGTCGTTGGTCGCGATCCAGTCGAGGAAGAACGCGGCGCACTGCGGGTGCTCGGCCTTGGCGGAGATGCCGTAGGTGAGCGGCGCGGACATCGCGCCGACCTTGCCGCCGGCCTCGGCGGGCGGGACGAGGAAGAAGCCGACCTTGCCGGGCATCTGGGTGTCGAGGTTCCCGGACTCCCAGTCGCCGTTGAAGATGAACAGGCTCTTGCCGTCGATGAAGCGGCTCATCATCATCGAGTAGTCGAGCGAGTTGATGTCGTCGGCGAAGTAGCCGGCCTCGACCCACTTCTGCAGGTGCTCGGCGGCCTTGAGGTTCGACTCGGTGTCGATGCTCGCGCCGGGCTGCTGGAACGTCCAGGCGTTGATCATGCCCGGGTCGCCGTACGAGGCCATGAGGCCCTGCAGCGGGAACGCGAGACCGCCGGTGGCGCCGCCGTTGAACTGCGCCATGGGCGTGATGCCGGCGTCCTTGGCCTTCTGCATCCACTCGTCGAGCTCGGCGAGCGTCTCGGGCGGGGTGGTCATCCCGATCTGGGCGGCGAGCTCCTTGTTGTAGAAGACGCCGGTCATCGAGTAGTTGAGACCCTGCGCGTACAGCGGGCCGTTGCCGCGGCGGCCGTCGGCGTCGACGCGCATCTGCTCGAGCTGCGAGGCGGGCCACTCGTCCCAGCCGAGCGCCGTGGCGGCGTCGTCGAGGTCGTAGAGCAGGCCGTCCTTGGCGAGCTCGGACACCTGCGGCAGGCGCATGAGGTCCGGCGGGTTGTCGGCCAGGACGCGGGGCGCGTTCTGGGTGAGGACGGCGAACTGGTCCTCGCGCACGTCGAACTTGACGTTCGGGTACTGCTTGGAGAACTCGTCGAAGAGCTTGCCCGCGAGGGGGAAGCCGGTCTCGACGTAGGCGCTGAGGGTGACGTCGTCGGTGCCGCACGTCCAGTCGGCGGTGTCGGTGGAGCCGCCCGCGGTGCTGGAGGGCTCGTCGGACGTGCCGCCGCCGGGTGCCGAGCACGCGGTGACGGTGAGGATCCCTGCGAGGCACAGGGACGCAGCGGCGACGGCGCGCCGCGGGTGAGCTGTCGTACGAGACACCGGTGTCTCCTCCTTGAGGGGCCGGGACCCGGGCGGCGGGTCCGTGCTAAATCGGCTTAGCACCACGATGTTCGCTACCGCCCGCCGCCGGTGTCAAGCCGGTGCGGGTCACGGATCGGTCACGCGCCCGCGCACCGGGAGGGACGAGTCGGACAACTGCCCAGGAGACGCCGGCGGGACCGACGGCGGGCCGCGGCGCCGCGCGGCACCCCTAGGATCCTCGGCAGGACCAGGGCCTGGAGGACGACGTGAGCCGCCGACGCGTGACGCTCGCGGACGTCGCACGCACCGCGGGGGTGTCGTCGACGACCGCCTCCCTCGTGCTGTCCGGCCGCGGCTCCGAGCTGCGCATCTCCCCCGCCGTGCAGGACCGCGTGCGCACCGCGTCGAGCGAGCTCGGCTACCGCCCCAACATCGTCTCGATCGGCCTGCGCAAGGGCACGACGCGCACGCTCGGCCTCGTGTCCGACACGGTCGCGACCGGCCAGATGGCCGGCGACATGATCAAGGGCGCCATCGAGGCCGCGCGCGACCTCGGCTTCATGCTGTTCATCGGCGAGACCGAGGGCGACCCCGCGATCGAGAGCGCGCTCATCGACGCGATGCAGGACCGGCAGGTCGACGGCATCATGCTGACCTCGATGTTCACGCGCACGCGCGCCGTGCCCGAGGCGCTCGAGCGCGTGCCCACCGTGCTGCTCAACACGCTGCCCGCGGCCCCCACCCGAGCCCCCGCGGTCGTGCCCGACGAGGTCGCGGCGGGCCGCGCCGCGGCCCGCCTGCTGCTCGACGCGGGGCACCGCGAGATCCACCTCGTCGGCGCCGGCCCGGGCCCCGACGACGTGCCGCCCGACACCGTCGCGGGCGTCGAGCGGCTCACCGGCATCCGCGAGGTGCTGTCGGCCGAGGGCCTGGCGCCCGCGTCGGGGCACCTGTGCGACGACTGGGCGCCGCCGCAGGGCTGGGCCGCGACGCACGAGCTGCTGCGCCGCCACCCCCGGCCGCGCGCCGTCATCTGCTTCAACGACCGCCTCGCGTTCGGCACCTACCAGGCGCTGCAGGAGGCCGGTCTGCGCATCCCCGACGACGTGTCGGTCGTGTCGTTCGACAACTACCCCATGGCCGACTGGCTGCGCCCCGGGGTGTCGTCGTTCGCGATCCCGCACGAGCAGCTCGGGCGGCGCGCGGTCGAGCTGCTCATCGCGCGGATCACGGGCGGCGCCCAGGTGTCCGACGACGCCGTCGACGCCGAGGGCACCGTGCACCGGCTCGCGATGCCGCTGCGCGCGCGGGGCTCCGTGGCGCCGGTCTGACGCCACGGAGCCCCGCGGTCACGCCGGGGTGCTCAGCCCTCCCGCGACGCGCGCACGCGCCGCCGGACCAGGACCGTGC
>JAEYNO010000431.1 GCA_023412515.1 Actinomycetes bacterium | reverse complement strand
CGCGCGTGATCATCGCGCGCTTGACCTCCTGGATCGCCTTGGTGACCTCGATGCCGCGCGGGCACGCCTCGGTGCAGTTGAAGGTCGTGCGGCAGCGCCACACGCCCTCCTTGTCGTTGAGGATCTCGAGCCGCTGCGTGCCGCCCTCGTCGCGGCTGTCGAAGATGAACCGGTGCGCGTTGACGATCGCGGCGGGGCCGAAGTACTGCCCGTCGGTCCAGAACACCGGGCACGACGACGTGCACGCGGCGCACAGGATGCACTTGGTGGTGTCGTCGAACCGCTCGCGCTGCTTCGGGGACTGCAGGCGCTCCTTGGTGGGCTCCGTCCCCGTGGTGACGAGGAACGGCATGATCTCGCGGTAGGAGGCGAAGAACGGCTCCATGTCGACCACGAGGTCCTTGACCACGGGCAGGCCCTTGATGGGCTCGACCACGATCGGCTTGGACGGGTCGAGGTCCTTCAGGAGCGTCTTGCAGGCGAGGCGGTTGCGGCCGTTGATCCGCATGGCGTCCGAGCCGCAGATGCCGTGCGCGCACGACCGGCGGAACGTCAGCGAGCCGTCCTGCTCCCACTTGATCTTGTGCAGCGCGTCGAGCACGCGGTCGGTGCCGTGCACGTCGACCGTGAACTCGTCCCAGCGCGGCTCGGCCTCGAAGGCCTCGCCGAACGCGGGGATCGCGTCGTCCGACGGCAGGAACCGCCGGATCTTCAGCGTGACCTGGAAGGACGGCACGGCGCCGGCCTCGGGTGCGGGGGCGTCCAGGGTGGCGGTCATCAGTACTTGCGCTCCATCGGCTGGTAGCGGGTGACGGTGACGGGCTTGGCGCCGAGGACGAGCTGGTACCCGTCGAACTCCTCGGCCCGGGAGAACGCCCCGTCGTCGTCGCCCACGGTGACGGCACCCGTGGCGAGCGGGCGGCGGTACGCCATGGTGTGCTGCATGAACCGTGCGTCGTCACGCTGCGGGAAGTCCTCGCGGAAGTGACCGCCGCGGGACTCCTCGCGGTTGAGCGCGCCGACGACGACGGTCTCGGCGATGTCGAGCAGGAAGCCCAGCTCGACGGCCTCGAGCAGGTCCGTGTTGAACGTGCGGGTCTTGTCCTGCACCGACACGGCCTCGTACCGCTTGCGCAGCGCCTTGAGGTCCTCGAGCGCCTGCGTGAGGGACTCCGCGGTGCGGAACACCTGCGCGTTGGCGTCCATCGTCTCCTGCAGCGCGCGGCGGATGTCGGCGACCCGCTCGCCGTCGGGACGCGTGCGGATCGTCTCGAGCTCGGCCTCGACGGTCGTCGCGGGCGACTCGGGCAGCTCGACGAACGACGCGGTCGCGGCGTACGCGGCGGCCGAGCGGCCGGCGCGCTTGCCGAACACGTTGATGTCGAGCAGCGAGTTGGTGCCCAGGCGGTTGGACCCGTGCACCGAGACGCACGCGACCTCGCCGGCGGCGTAGAGGCCCTTGATGACGTCGTCCGCGTTGCGCAGGACCTCGCCCTCGATGTTGGTCGGGATGCCGCCCATCGCGTAGTGGGCCGTCGGGTACACGGGCACGGGCTCGGTGTAGGGCTCGATGCCGAGGTACGTGCGGGCGAACTCCGTGATGTCCGGGAGCTTGGCGTCGATGTGCGCGGGCTCGAGGTGCGTGAGGTCCAGCAGGACGTAGTCCTTGTTGGGGCCCGCGCCGCGGCCCTCGCGCACCTCGTTGGCCATGGACCGGGCGACGATGTCGCGCGGCGCGAGGTCCTTGATGGTGGGGGCGTAGCGCTCCATGAACCGCTCGCCGTCGGCGTTGCGCAGGATGCCGCCCTCGCCGCGCGCGGCCTCCGAGAGCAGGATCCCCAGGCCCGCGAGGCCGGTCGGGTGGAACTGGAAGAACTCCATGTCCTCGAGCGGGATGCCGCGGCGGTAGGCCAGGGCCATGCCGTCGCCCGTGAGGGTGTGGGCGTTCGACGTGGTCTTGAAGATCTTGCCGGCGCCGCCCGTCGCGAACACGACGGCCTTGGCCTGGAAGACGTGGATCTCGCCGGTCGCGAGCTCGTACGCCACGACGCCCGAGACGTTGACCTCCTCGCCCGCGGGCACGTCGCCCGCCGCGAGGTCGTGGTCGACCAGCAGGTCGAGCACGTAGAACTCGTTGAAGAACTCGACGTCGTTCTTCACGCACTGCTGGTACAGCGTCTGCAGGATCATGTGGCCGGTGCGGTCGGCCGCGTAGCAGGACCGCCGCACGGCGGCCTCGCCGTGGTTGCGCGTGTGGCCGCCGAACCGGCGCTGGTCGATGCGCCCCTCGGGCGTGCGGTTGAACGGCAGGCCCATCTTCTCCAGGTCGAGCACCGCGTCGATGGCCTCCTTGGCCATGACCTCGGCGGCGTCCTGGTCGACGAGGTAGTCGCCGCCCTTGACGGTGTCGAACGTGTGCCACTCCCAGTTGTCCTCCTCGACGTTGGCGAGCGCGGCGCACATGCCGCCCTGCGCCGCGCCCGTGTGGGAGCGCGTCGGATAGAGCTTGGAGATGACGGCCGTGCGCACGCGGGTCGAGGACTCGAGGGCCGCGCGCATGCCGGCGCCGCCCGCGCCGACGATGACGACGTCGTACTGGTGGGTCTGCATCGGCTGCGATGCCTTCCTTCGCTGGGGGGCGTCCGGTCGGGGCGTCCGGTGGGTCAGGCCGTGCAGAACGACGGCAGGAGGGAGGCCGGGCTGTTCGGCGGGCACGGGTCGAACGTGAAGATCACGAGCGTCCCGAGGGTCACGACCAGCACGGTCGCGACGTACAGCGCGACCTTGAGCACCATGCGCGTCGTGTCGCGCTCGGCGTAGTCGTTGATGATGGTCCGGACCCCGTTGGTGCCGTGCAGCATCGCGAGCCAGAGCATCAGCAGGTCCCAGACCTGCCAGAACGGGGACGCCCACTTGCCGGCGACGAAGCCGAAGTCGATCGCGCTGATCCCGTCGCCCACCATGAGGTTGACGAACAGGTGGCCGAAGATCAGCACGACCAGGACGACGCCCGACGCGCGCATGAAGACCCAGCCGTACAGCTCGAAGTTGCCGCGGGTCGTGCGGCGCGACGGGCCCGGGCGCGAGGCGCGGGGGGCCTTGGGGTCGGCGACGGCGCTCATCAGTGGCCCCCGAAGACGTTCATCAGGTGACGCGGCAGGAAGCCGGCCATCGTCACGACGAGCAGACCCATCACGACCCAGAGCATGACGCGCTGGTAGCGCGGGCCCTTGGCCCAGAAGTCCACGAGGATGATCCGCAGGCCGTTGAACGCGTGGAACACGATCGCGAGCACGAGCCCGGCCTCGCCCAGACCCATGATCGGGTTCTTGTACGTGCCGATGACGTCGTTGTACGCCTCGGGGGACACGCGCACGAGCGCGGTGTCGAGGACGTGCACGAGCAGGAAGAAGAAGATCGCGAAACCGGTGATGCGGTGCGCGACCCACGACCACATGCCTTCGCGCCCGCGGTAGAGCGTTCCGGCCGGCCGCGGTGGCGCGGTGGGCGCTGAGGACACGGTGGGGGGCCTCCTGTGGCGAGTCAGCGTGCGGACGTCGGTGTCCTGACGTGTCCCTCACTGTAGTGACCCGTACCCGCGGCCCGCCCCACCTCGGTGGGTCGGAAGGCCCGGCGGGGCGCCCTTTGTGACCAAGCCCACAAGGCGTCCGGTGCGGACGGGACCTCGGTCCGTCGCGTCGGCGGCCCGAGCGCGCGGTCGTCCCGGCGCCCGGTGCCGGGGCTGGGAGCGGCCCCGTGCGCTCGCTACGGTTGCGCCATGCCCGACGCACCCCTCAGCGACTTCCACGCCGTCGTCCCCGCCGGGGGAGCCGGGACCCGCCTGTGGCCGCTCTCGCGCGCCGGGCACCCGAAGTTCCTGCTCGACCTCACCGGCGGCGGCCGCACGCTGCTGCAGGCGACGGTCGACCGGCTGCTCCCGCTCACGGGCCGGGGCAACGTGCTGGTGGTCACCGGGATGCGCCACGCCGCGGCGGTCGCGGCCCAGCTGCCCGAGCTCGGCGACGGCGACGTGCTCGCCGAGCCCAGCCCCCGGGACTCGATGGCGGCGATCGGCCTCGCGGCGGCGGTCCTGGCGCGGCGCCACGGACCCGACGTCGTGCTGGGGTCGTTCGCGGCCGACCACGTCATCACCGAGCAGCCCGTGTTCGAGGCGACGGTCCGCGAGGCCGTCGCCGCCGCCCGCACGGGCAAGGTCGTCACGGTCGGCATCCGCGCGACCGCGCCGTCGACCGGATTCGGGTACGTGCGCAGCGGCGCGCCGCTCGCCGTGCCCGGGGCGCCGCACGCCCACCACGTCGCGGGCTTCACCGAGAAGCCCGACGCGCAGACCGCCGCCGAGTACCTCGCGACCGGCGAGTACAGCTGGAACGCCGGCATGTTCGTCGTGCGCGTCGGCGTGCTGCTCGACCACCTCGCCGCGCAGCTGCCCGCGCTGCACGACGGCCTGCGCGCGATCGCCGAGGCGTGGGACACGTCCGAGCGCGACGCGCGGCTGGCAGACACGTGGCCCGGCCTCACGAAGATCGCGATCGACCACGCGATCGCCGAGCCGGTCGCGGCCGCGGGCGGCATGGCGGTCGTGCCCGGGGCGTTCGGGTGGGACGACGTCGGCGACTTCGCGTCGCTCGGGACGCTGCTCGACGCCGGCGCGGACGGCGCGACGCTCGGGGCCGCGGCCGACGTCCTGCGGCTCGCCTCCGACGGCGCGGTCGTCGTGACCGGCGGGCGCACCGTGACGGTCGTCGGCGTGCCCGACGCTGTCGTCGTCGACACGCCCGACGCCGTGCTGGTCACGACGCGCGCGCACGCGCAGGAGGTCAAGGGCGCCGTCGACGCGTGGCGCGGACGCGGGCGCGACGACCTGCTCTGAGCCTCCGCGTCGGGGCCGGCGGACCTCGCCGGGCGCGTGCGGGCTGCGGCGATACCCTCGGTGACGTGCCCACCCCGTCGTCCGACCACTCGTCCGTGCCGCTCGAGCCCAGCGACGTGCCGCCGCTGAGCACGCTCGCGCCGGAGCCGTCCGACCCGGGTGCGCGCGTGCTCGCCTCCGCGGTCGCGGCGCTGCGCGCCGAGCTGGTCGCCTTTCGGCGCGACCTGCACGCGCACCCCGAGCTGGGGCGGACCGAGGAGCGCACAACCCGGGTCGTGGCCGAGCGCCTGCGCGCGGCGGGCCTGACGCCCCACGTGCTGCCCGGTTCGGGGCTGTGGTGCGA
>JAEYNO010000386.1 GCA_023412515.1 Actinomycetes bacterium | reverse complement strand
GGCTACGCCCCTCTGGGCCTGCCGTCGCTGCGTGCCGCGGTCGCCGAGCGGTACACGCGCCGCGGCGTGCCCACGACCCCCGACCAGGTGCTCGTGACGACCGGCGCGCAGCAGGCGATCCACCTGCTCGCGGGGGCCCTCGCGGGCACGGGCGACCGGGTCGTCGTCGAGCACCCCACGTACCCGCACGCCGTCGACGCGGTGCGGGGCGCCGGCGCCCGCCCCGTCCCGGTGCCCGTCACGGCGTCCGGCACCGACCTCGACCTGCTCGAGGCGACCGTCCGGCAGACCGCGCCGCGCCTGGCGTACCTCGTGCCGGACCACCACAACCCGACGGGCACGTCGTTGACGGCCGAGGGCCGCGCGCGCGTCCGCGAGCTCGCGCGCCGCACCCGCACCGTCGTGGTCGGCGACGAGACCCTCACGGACCTCACGATCGACGGGCCGCAGCCCGCGCCGTTCGCGGGCGACGGCCTTGCCGACCGCTACGTCGTGAGCGTCGGATCGGCGTCGAAGTCGTTCTGGGGCGGCCTGCGCGTCGGGTGGGTGCGCGCGCACCCGGACCTCGTGGGCGCGCTCGCGCAGCGCCGCGCGCACGTCGACATCGCGACGTCGGTGCTCGACCAGCTCGTCACGGTCGAGCTGCTGGCGTGCGCCGACGAGGTCCTCGTGCAGCGCCGCGCCGTGCTGCGCGAGCAGCGCGACGCCCTGCTCACGCTGCTCGCGCACGACCTCCCGGGGTGGCACGTGCCGGTGCCGGCCGGCGGGCTGTCGACGTGGGTCGACCTCGGCCGACCGGTCGCGACGGCCCTGTCGGCGCTCGCGCACGGGCACGGCGTGCGGGTCGCCCCCGGGACGGCGTTCGGCGTGGACGGCACGTTCGACGACCACCTGCGCGTGCCGTTCTCGCAGCCCGTCGACGCGCTGCGGCGCGCCGTGGACGGCCTGGCGGCCGCGTGGGCGGTGCTGGCCGGCACGCCGTCCGACCGCGTGGGCGTCGCGCAGCCCGCGCTCGTCTGAGCGGACGGGGTCGCCGCGCCGCCGCGCCCGACGACGACGACGACGACGACGGTCTCAGACCGCGGGCAGCTCGATCCCGGGCACCAGGTCGCGTCCGTCGTGCTGCAGGACGGCGTGACGGACCCCCTGACCCGCGAGCGCGCGCCAGTGCTCGCCGAGCCACTGCTCGGCGTCGAACCGCACGAGGAACACCGGGCTGCCGGGCCGGTCGACGGCCTCGCCGTCGTCGCCCACGAGCCGCCACTGCCACCGGGGCCGCACGACCGTCACCGCACCTCCCGCACCGTGGCGTCCGACGCGAGCGCGCGCGCGACGCGCGCCGCGTAGAACGGCCCCTCGTAGATGAACGCCGTGTACGCCTGGACGAGCGTCGCACCGACGGCGAGGTACTCGCGCGCGTCGGCGGCACCGCTGACCCCGCCCACACCCACGAGCACCGCGTCGGGGCCGAGCCGCGTCCGCAGGCGCGCGACGACGTCGAGGCCGCGCGCGCGCACGGGCGGCCCGGACAGACCGCCGGGGCCGAGGTCGTGCGCGATCGTCGTGTTGACGGCGACCACGCCGTCGAGCCCGAGCTCGGCGACCAGGTCGGCCACCGCGTCGACGTCCTCGTCGCTCAGGTCGGGCGCGATCTTGACGAGCACGGGCACCGCGGGCCGCGCGGCGCGGGCCGTCGCCTCGTCGGCGGCGACCCGCACGGCCTGCAGCACGGGCCGCAGCGCGTCGACCGCCTGCAGGTCGCGCAGGCCGGGCGTGTTGGGCGACGACACGTTGACGACGAGGTAGTCCGCGTACGGCGCGAGCCGCTCGGCGCTCGTCGCGTAGTCCGCGGCGGCGTCCTCGACGGGCGTCACCTTGGTCTTGCCGATGTTGACGCCGACGACCAGCGCGCGACCGTGCGGCGTGGCGCGCAGCCGGCGCAGGCGCTCGGCAACGACCGCGGACCCCTGGTTGTTGAAGCCCATGCGGTTGCGCAGCGCGCGCTGCGGCAGGACGCGCCACAGCCGGGGCTTGTCGTTGCCGGGCTGCGGGTGCGCGGTGACCGTGCCGACCTCGACGAACGCGAAGCCCAGCATCGCGAGCCCCTCGACCGCACGGGCGTCCTTGTCGAACCCCGCCGCGAGCCCGAACCGGCCCGGGAACGTGCGGCCCCACACGCGCACCGCACCGGCACCGCCGCGCGGCACGCGCAGCACGCGCGAGACGACGTCGCGCAGCACGGGCACGCGGCCGACCGCGCCGATCAGCGCGAACGCCACCTCGTGCGCCCGCTCGGGGTCCATGCGGCGGAAGACGAGGTCGAACAGCAGCCGGTACACGCGGGTCACCCTACGGCGGGCGGCCCGTCGGACGCCGGGACGTCCGCGCGCCCCGTGCGCCGCAGCCACCACAGCCCGACGAACGGCAGCACGAGCGGCACGTACCCGTACCCCGCGCCGAAGCGCGACCAGACGGTCTCGTCGGGGAAGTCGCCGACGTCCACGATCGACAGCAGCCCCACGACCAGCACGCCGACCAGCTCGAACGCGACGGTCGCCCACGCGAGCCGGCGCCGGTCGGTCGCGAGCGCGAGCGTCGCGACGACGTAGACGACGCCCGCGGCGAGCGACAGCAGGTACGCCACCGGCGCCTCGTCGAGCTTGGTGGTCACCTGGTAGAGGCCGCGCGCGGTCGCGGCGAGCGCGAGCACGCCGTACACGGCGACGAGGAGCCGGCCGGCACCGGACCCCGTGGGGCGGTGCGCGGGTGCGGCGGGTGCGGGCGGGCGGGTCACACGGTCCCCCAGATCTGCAGCAGCCGGAGCTCGAGGAAGGCGACCGTGAGCGCGGCGACGAGCAGCACGACCGAGCTCCAGCGGGTGCGCTCGGCGAACGCCCACGCGGCCGCCACGGGCAGGATCACGAGCTGGGTGACGACGTAGCCCCACAGCAGCACGCCGTCGACGTCCTGCGACCCGGTGGCCTGCACGACCCCGAGCACCACCGCCTGCAGCACGAGCACGCCCTCGACCACGGCCGCACCCCAGAGCTGGCGCAGGACGACCGCGCGGTCGGCGACGACGAACCACGTCGCCCAGCCGGCCAGCGCGAGGCAGAGCACCGCCACGACGACGGCGAGGGGGATCACCACGGGGCGACAACCTACCGGGCGGCGACGCGGCCGGCCCCGTGACGTCCGCCGCGGCGCCGACGTGCCCGTGCGACGCCCCGTCCCCGCCGGTCCCCGGGTGGGACGGCGCGGCGCCGCTACGATCGACGCGTG
This sequence comes from Actinomycetes bacterium, assembly GCA_023412515.1. GTDB lineage: Bacteria > Actinomycetota > Actinomycetes > Actinomycetales > Cellulomonadaceae > Cellulomonas. The sequence continues at coordinate 331 of JAEYNO010000386.1, read as the reverse complement.
ATCTCGCTGACCTCCACCGACCCCGCCCGGCTCGACGTCGAGGCGGTCGTCGTCGCCGTCCGCCCGCAGGGCACGTCCGTCACCCCCGTCGACGCCGACTGGCTGCCCGCCGAGCTCGCGCGGCAGATCACGCAGGACGGGACGCACCTGGGCATCACCGGTGCGGCCGACGAGGTGCGGCGCCTGCCGGGGACGGGCCTGAAGGCCGCGACGCTCGTGCTGACCGGCCTGGGCGACGCGACGGTCGACGCCGCGACCCCCGAGGGCGCCGAGGCGCTGCGACGCGCGGCCGGTGCCGCGACCCGCGAGCTCGCGGGCCTCGCGTCTGTGG
>JAEYNO010000346.1 GCA_023412515.1 Actinomycetes bacterium | reverse complement strand
CGCGCGTGCCGTCGGCGTGGTGGCCGCTCGCCGCCGCGCGCGCGCGAACAGCTCGACCAGGGCACGTCGGGGACCCGCGACGCTCGCCTCGCCGCCCCAGTAGCCGGTCGCCGTGAGCCCGAGCGGGGCGACGACCTCGCGGTGCGCGACGTCGGCGAACGCCTCGCCCGTCGCGACCTCGACCGCGCGCTCGACGAGGCAGTACCCGGCGTCGGAGTACGAGAACGCCGAGCCGGGCTCGTGCGTGACGCGCACGGGTCCGGGGTGCGCCTGCGTGCGCCCCTGCATCACGTGAACCGTCGACGCCGCAGGCCCGGCGGTCGGCTCGAACGACCCGGGCGGGTCGACGACGCCGCCGCGGTGCGCGAGCAGCTGCCAGAGCGTCGGCCCGATCATTCCCGGCACCTCGACGGGCACGAGCGCGCGCACGTCGTCGTGCAGGGCGAGCACGCCGCGCGCCGCCAGGCGCAGCACCACGACGGCGGCCACGGTCTTGGCCATGGAGCACAGGTGGAACGGCGTGCCCGCGTGCGCGGCGACACCCGTGACGACGTCGGCGGGGCCCGTCACGTCCACGAGCTCGGTGCCGTCGCCCGGCAGCACGACCGTCGCGACCGCGGCGGCACCACCCGGCACGTCCGGGTCCTCGACCTGTCCTGCCGCACCGTCCTGGGCCACGGTCTCCACCCTTCTCGTCGGTCGCGCGACGCTAGCGCCGCGCACCGACACGAGAAGCGCGAGGGTTGCGGTCGGCACCTCCGGTCATCGCCACCTCAGCCCACCACGACGTCACACCGCCCCGACGAGCCCCGACTCGTAGGCGGCGATCACCAGCTGTGCGCGGTCGCGCGCGTGCAGCTTGGCCAGCAGGTTGCCGACGTGGGTCTTGACGGTCTTCACCGAGATCACCAGCGTGGCCGCGACCTCGTCGTTCGACAGTCCGCGCGCGACGAGCGCGAGCACCTCCGTCTCGCGCGGCGTCAACGCGGCGAGGCTGCGCGCGGGCCGGGCCGCCGGGCGTTCGACGTAGTGCTCCACGAGGCGCGCGAGGATCGCAGGGGCGAACAGCGCGTCGCCCGCGTGCGTGCGCCGGACCGCGTCGAGCAGCGCCGCGGGGTGCGCGTCCTTGAGCAGGAACCCGCTGGCACCGGCACGCAGCGCGCCGTACACGTACTCGTCGAGCTCGAACATGCTGAGGACCAGCACGCGCGTGCCCGCGAGCGCGGGCGAGGCCGTGATGCGACGCGTCGCCTCGATGCCGTCGCCGTCGGGCATGCGGATGTCCATGAGCACGACGTCGGGCACGAGCGCGTGCGCGCGGGCGACGGCCTCCGAACCGGTCGCGGCCTCGCCGACGACCGTGGCCCCCGGTGCGCCGTCGACCAGGACGCGCAGGCTGTGGCGCAGCAGCGGCTGGTCGTCGACGACGAGCACGCGCACGTCGTCCGGCGGGACGTCGAGCTCCGCGGTCATGCCACGTCCTCGCTCGGGAGCCGCGCGAGGACGCGCCACCCGTCGCCGTGGGGCCCGGCCGTGAGCGTCCCGCCCGCGGCCCCGACGCGCTCGCGCAGCCCCGCCAGCCCGTGCCCCGCCCCCGCCCGCGGGCGCCAGCCGGGTCCCGGCCCGTCGTCCGTGACCTCGACGACCACGTCCGCGCCGTCCCGCACGACCGTCGCCGCGGCCCGCGTCGGACCCGCGTGCCGCACGGTGTTCTGCAGCGCCTCCCGGACCGCGGCGCACACCGTGACCTGCACGTGCGGCGGCAGGTCGCCCAGGTCGCCCACCTCGAGCACGGTCCGCACGCCGTGCGGCGCGTGCTCGTCGACGATCGCGGGCAGGTCGGCCAGCGTGTCGGCCGGGCGCAGCGGTGCGCGCCCCGGGCTGCGCAGCACGGTCAGCATGCGCCGGAGCTCGCCCGTCGCCTGCCGCGACGCCTGCTCGATGTCCGCGAGGGCCTGGTCCCGCTCGACCGCGCCGGCCTCGCCCGGGACGCTGCGCGCGGCAGCGGCCCGCAGCGTGATGAGCCCCAGGCCGTGCGACGCGAGGTCGTGCAGGTCCCGCGCGATCCGCAGCCGCTCGGCCTGCGCCGCCCGCTCGGCCGCCCACCCGGCGAGCTCGTCCTCGTAGCGCCGCCGCTCGTCGCGCACCCGCAGCCACGCCGAGACGGTCGCGCCCCCGACGACCGCGACCGCGAGGGTCCACGCCACCCAGACCGACCCGGGCCCCTCCACCCCGACGGTCGCGAACACGAGCACCACGACCCCGACGGCGGCGGCCACCGCGGTCCAGGCCCGGGAGCGCCAGATCGGCCGGTCGGTGTCCATGGGCGCCAGCGTAGGGACCCGGCCCCGCGCGCGGATCGGACCAGGGTCGCAGGGACCCGGGTCGCGCGTGGCCGTCCGCGGCCCGGGCCGGGGGCCGATGCGCCCCCGGGCGCGCGCCTGGTGGCATGGCCGCATGCTCTCGATCACGGGTCTCGCCAAGCGGCACGGACCGCACCAGGTGCTCCACGACGTCACGTTCCAGGCGCTGCCCGGGCGCGTCACCGCGTTCCTCGGCCCGAACGGCGCCGGCAAGTCCTCGACCCTGCGGATCCTGCTCGGGCTCGACCGCGCGACGGCCGGCACCGCGCTGGTCGACGGGAGGCCGTACCGGGCGTTGCGCGACCCGCTGCGCACGGTCGGGTCGATGCTCGACGGACCCGGTGCGCACCGCTCGCGCACCGCGCGCAACCACCTGTCGTGGGTGGCGCGCGCGGCCGGCGTCCCGCAGCGCCGCGTCGACGAGGTGCTCGCTCAGGTCGGCCTCGCGGGCGCGGGCCGCACGCGCGTCGGGCGGTTCTCGCTCGGCATGGGGCAGCGGCTCGGCCTGGCGACCGCGCTGCTGGGCGAGCCGCGCGCGCTGGTGCTCGACGAGCCCGTCAACGGACTGGACCCCGAGGGCATCCGGTGGATCCGCGGGCTGCTGCGCGGGCACGCGGACGCCGGTGGCACCGTCCTGCTGTCGAGCCACCTCATGGGCGAGGTGGCCGGCGTCGCCGACGACGTCGTGCTGCTCGCCGGCGGACGCGTCGTCGCGGCGGGGCCCCTCGCCGACGTCACCGCCGGGCACGCGTCGCTCGAGGACGCGTTCTTCGCGCTGACGACGAGGACGGAGGCGACGCGGTGAGCGGCGTGCGCACGCTCACCGCCGAGATCGGCAAGCTCGCGGCGCTGCCGGCGGCGTGGGTCGCGGTCGCGGTCGCGACGCTGGGCTCGCTGGGCGTCACGGTGCTCAACGCCGCGGGCGTGCGCGACGCCGTCGCTGCCGGCGAGAGCGCCGCCCTGGGCTACACGTCGGCCGTCGAGGCGGCGTTCTCGGCCGTCCCGCTCGGCACCGTGGGCGCCGTGGTCCTGGGCGTCGTCGCGATGAGCAGCGAGTACACGCCGAACGGCACCGAGGCCGGGGGTGGCCGGCAGATCACCACGACGCTCACGACCACGCCGTCGCCGTGGCGCGTGCTCGTCGCGAAGGCGCTCGCCGTCAGCGCGCTCGTGCTCCTCGTGGCCGCGGTGACGGTGCCTGCGTGCCTCGCGGTCGCGCACCAGCTCGTCGGTGACGTCCCGGACGTGGGCGCGCCGCACGACGCCGTCGCGCGCACCGTGGGCACCGCCGTCTACTGGGCCCTCACCGCCCTCCTCGCGCTCGCGGTCACGGTCGTCACGCGCAGCGGTCTCGTGCCCCTCGTGGTGCTCGTCGTCAACAGCTCGATGGTCTCGTTCTCGCTGCTCGTCGGGCGTCTCACGCCGCTGGCCCGGTTCCTGCCCGACGCGGCCGGGATCTCGCTGTTCGCGCGCGACTGGGAGCCGCCGGGCGGTGTCGCGCTCGCGCCGCTCGCCGGCGGCCTGGTCATGGCGGCGTGGGCCGTGGGCGCCCTCGCTGTCGCGGGTCTCGTGCTCACGCGGCGCGACGCGTGAGCG
>JAEYNO010000268.1 GCA_023412515.1 Actinomycetes bacterium | reverse complement strand
GGTCGTCCGTGACCGTCGCCCCGCGCGCGCCCGGCCGGGACGGCTCAGCGGCGCCCGGTGAGCGCGGGCTGACGCTGCGCGGCGGTGCGCTGCGACGGCCACGCGAGCATGACGAACATGTTCCGCTCGCCGCGCGGGCCCACGAGCGACGCGCGCACGACCGGGGTGACGCCCTCGCGTGCGCAGCGCCGCAGCTCGTCCTGCAGCAGGCGCGGCCACGGGCCGCCGACGTGCCCGATGCACCGGCCCTCGAGGTCGAGCAGGTCCAGCCTGCCGTCGCCCGCGGCCACCTGGACGCGCAGGCGCCCCAGGCCGTCGGGCTTGACCAGCGTGCCGGTCCCCTCGACGTACCCCTCGACGCGCACGGTCACGTGGCCGCCGTCGCTCGGCACGATGCGCCACGGCTCGGGCAGGTAGCGGCGCGTCATCGCGCAGCCTCCCGCGTCGGGGTGGCGGGCACCGGGGACGGTGCGGGACGGGCGGGTGAGGCGAGCGAGTGCGGCAGCACGGTGTCCTCCGTCGCGAGAGCGGAGGGCCGCTGCCTGACCCGTCTCCTCACGTTACGCGCGGAACCCGGCGAGCGCGCGGCGGGACGCGGGGTGCGCGCCGTGGCGGCTCGGCGTGGCATCCGCGGTCGCGGGTGGCGCGCGCCCGGCCTACGGTTTTCCGGCGAGCACCCCGTGGGCCCCGGGGTGCGGGGAGGGGCGCAGACATGCTGGACCAGCCGCTCGGCGACACGCTCGGACGCCTGCACGACGCGGTGCGCGAGGCCACCGACGTGCAGGCCGTGGTCGACACCGTCGCCGCGTCCGCGCGCTCGACCCTGCCGGGCGTGGCCGAGGTCAGCGTCACGCTGCGGCGCGACGGCGAGGCGCGCACGGTCGGTGCCACGGGCGACCGCGCGCGGCGCTGCGACGAGGTCGAGTACGCGGGCGACGCGGGCCCCTGCCTCGCGGCCGCCGACGGGGGGCGGACCGTGCTGGTCCGCGACGTCGAGACCGACGGCCGGTGGCCCGCGTGGGCGCAGGCAGCCCGCGCCGAGGGGTTCGTCGGCGCCGCCGCGTTCCCCGTCGCGACACGCGCCGACGTGTCCGTGTCGCTCAACGTGTACAGCGAGCGCCACCTCGAGTGGCAGGACTCGGCCGTCGTGCTGGGCGAGCGCTACGCGGCGGGCGTCGCGCACGTGCTCGGGTGGTCCGTGCGCCTCGTCGACCTCGCCCAGACCACGGCCGACCTGCGGGCCTCGCTCGAGTCCCGTGCGGTCATCGACCAGGCCATCGGCATCGTCATGGCGCAGAACCGCGTCGGCCCCGACGAGGCGCTCCGGCTCCTGCGTCAGGCGTCGCAGGGCCGCAACGTCAAGCTCCGCGACCTCGCGCGTGACGTCGTGGTCGCGGTGGGCGGCAGCGAGCCGGAGAGCGTGTTCGTGCCGCGGCGCTGACGCACCGCCCGCCCCGGCCCGCCGCGCGCCCCGTCACGACTCGGCGAGGGCCTCGTCCGGGCCGACCGACGACGGTGCGAGCACCTGGCCGAGCTCGTCCGCGAGCTCGGCGACGGGGCGGCCGCGCGTCGCGGCCCGCTCGACCACGAGCTCGGCGAGCCGTCGCAGCGTGACGTTCTGCCGCATCGACGCGCGGCGCAGCATCTCGAACGCCTCCTCGGGGTTGACGGCGAACGCGCTCGCGAGCATGCCTTTCGCCTGCTCGATCGTCGCGCGGGACGTCGTGGCGGCCGCGATCTGCTCGGTCGCGACGCGCGCGCCCTCCGAGCGGACGACCACGCTCACGTCGACCAGCGCGGCCTCGACCACGTCCCCGTCGCGGTGCACGAGCCCGAGCACGTGCCGCGTGCGGCCCTGCGCGTCCCGCAGCCGCACGTGCGAGTACGAGCCGGCCGGCGTGGTGCCCAGCAGCGCGCTGCGCCAGCCCTGACGGTCGTCGGGGTGGACGTGCGCGAGCACGAGCTCGGTCGTCGGGACGACCTCGCCGACCTCGAAGCCGTGCAGCTCGTACGTCGCGTCGGACCACCACCAGGTGCCGTCGCGCAGGGCGTGCCGCAGCAGCGCGGTGCCCGGGGGGAGGGGGAAGGTGTGGCGCGTCTCGCGCGAGGGGGCGGACACGGGGGGAGCCTCCGAGTGTGACGACCGGAGGGCCGTGTCCTGACCCGAGACGGAAACTTAAGTGGCTTTCGCGGCCGAAGCAAACGACGGCCGTCGATACGGGCCTGTCCGGGCCCGTGCGGGTGCGTCCGGGTGCGCGACGTCACCCGGGCGCGCGGAACCCGTTGACCTTGTGCGTGCCGTCGCACCACGGCGGGGTCGCCGTGCCGCCGCAGCGGCACAGCGCGACCGTCCGGCGGCGCACGGGCACGGCGTCGCCGTCGGGTCCGACGAGCTCGAGGGGGCCACGTACCAGGAGCGGGCCGTCGGGGCACGGGGTGATCCGGACCGGGCCGCGACCCCGCGGGGCGGCGGGGCGGCCGGCGGTCTGCTCGGTCGGGTCGTGCGGCACGCCGGGCGTCGGGTCTCCGGGCGCGCCGGGCTGGTCGCGGTCGTCGTCAGGCGTGCTCACGACGTCCACGCGCC
>JAEYNO010000231.1 GCA_023412515.1 Actinomycetes bacterium | reverse complement strand
GTCCCGGCCGGGCCCGGCCACGACCGTGCACGACTGACACGGCACGCGACCCGCGGCGCTCCGGCGCCGCGGGTCGCGGCACGTCCGCAGGGCACGACCCGCGGGCCTGCGCGCCCCGCGCACGGCTCGCTCACAGGACCCGCCCAGGCGGAGTGCAGGCGCCCCGCAGCAGGGTGCGCGAGGCTGGTGGGGTGAGTACTCTCCCCTCGACCCCGATCGACGTCTCGTCGTTGCCCCGCCCCGACGTCATCCCGCGCGCGGTGATGCGGCAGCTCCTGGGCGGCGGCGACTGGCTGTCGTCGTGGTGGAGCGTGGTGGGCGCGGGCGTGCTGGTCGTCGCGCTCGTGGTGCTCGCGGTGGTGCGACGCCGCCGGCGACGCCGCGGGTGGCCCTGGGTCGCGGTGTCCGCGTTCGTCACCGTGCTGGGGCTGGGGCTCACGGCCAACGTGATCGCGGGGTACGTGCCCAACATGCTCGCGCTGCGCGTGTCGCTCGCGTCGTGGGGCTTCGGCGAGGCCCCGGGCCTCAAGCACGGCACCGCGCAGGAGCGGGACGGCGGCTCCGGGCAGGGCGCGTCGACGGCCGTGCAGGTGCCCGCGCCCGCCGACCTGCGCATGCCGACCGACTCGCTCACCTGGGTCTACACCCCGCCGGGGTACGACCCCGCCGGCACGACCCGCTACCCGGTGGTGTACCTCGTGCACGGCAGCCCGGGCGCGTCGGGCGACTGGTTCGCGGCGGGCAACGTCGCGCAGGCGATGGACGTGCTCATCCGCGCCGGCCGGGTCCAGCCCATGATCGTGGTCGCACCGGACGTCAACGGCACGGGCCCGTCGCCCCGCGACACCGAGTGCCTCGACTCCACGACCGGGGGCTCGCAGGTCGACACCTACCTCACGGACGTGCTCGTCCCGTGGGTCGACGCGCACTACCGGACGGTCGCCGACCGGTCCGGGCGCGCGTTCGGCGGGTTCTCGTCGGGCGGGTACTGCGCGCTCGACCACGGCCTGCGGCACGCCGACCAGTTCGCCGCGGTCCTGGCCATGGGCCCCTACGCCGACCCGGGCGAGGGCGGGCACGCCATGCTCGCGACGCAGGCCGAGTGGGACGCGCACGACGTCATGAAGTACGCCCCGACGATCACGCTGCCCTCGCCGCTGACCCTGTTCCTCTCGGTGCCCGCGGACGAGGACAGCATGAGCGTGCGGCACGCGGCCCAGGTCGCGACGACCCTCGCGGGCCGCGGCGTGGACGTCGTCTGGCGCGAGGAGCCCGGCCAGACGCACACGTGGACGATGGCGCGCGCGACCCTGCCGTACGCGCTCGTGACGGCGTCGGAGCACCTCACGGCGTCCTGACGCAGCGGCCCCACCGAGCGCCGCGGACCCGCGGTCGAAGCGCTTGCTTCGGTGGCCTCGACGAAACGCTTCACCGATGGAGGGCTCCCGGACGCGCTGGTTGTCTGACGGCGCACCCCCGCCGCGCGGCCCCGGGCCTCGCGGCCGGGTGCTCCCTGCCACCCTTCGCGGAACGAGGACGTCCATGAAGAGCACCTCCCTGCGTGCGGCCGCCGCGTGCGGCGCCGCGCTGCTGGCCGTCGGCGGGCTCACGGCCGCCGCCACGACCGCCTCCGCCGCCGACCCCGTCGGCCTGCACGTCTCCGGCACGCAGCTCGTCGAGCGCGACGGCACGCCGTTCGTCGCGCGCGGCGTCAGCCACGCCCACACCTGGTACACCTCGCAGACGCCCACGGCGATCCCCGCGATCCGCGCCGCCGGCGCGAACGCGCTGCGCGTCGTGCTGTCCGGCGGACGCTGGACGGCGAACAGCGCCGCCGACGTCGCGGACGTCATCGAGCTGTGCCGCGACAACCAGCTCGTGTGCATGCTCGAGAACCACGACACCACCGGGTACGGCGAGCAGGCCGGCGCCGTGAGCCTCGACGCGGCCGCCGACTACTTCGTGTCGCTCAAGCCCGTGCTCGAGGGCACCGAGGACTTCGTGCAGATCAACATCGGCAACGAGCCGACCGGCAACAACGAGCCCCAGGTCACGGGCTGGACCACCGCCACGTCGGCCGCGATCGCGAAGGTCCGCGCCGCGGGCCTGCGGCACAACATCGTGGTCGACGCCCCGAACTGGGGGCAGGACTGGAAGGGCGTCATGCGGGACACGGCCGCGACCGTCGCCGCGGCCGACCCCGAGGGCAACACCCTGTTCTCGGTCCACATGTACGGCGTGTACGCGCAGGCGTCGACCATCACCGCCTACCTCGACGCGTTCGAGGACGCGGGGCTGCCCCTGGTCATCGGCGAGTTCGGCCACGACCACTCGGACGGCGACCCGGACGAGGCGACGATCATGCGCGAGGCCGTCGAGCGCGGCATCGGCTACTACGGCTGGTCGTGGTCTGGCAACAGCGGCGGCGTCGAGTACCTCGACATGGTGCGGAACTTCGACCCCGCGCAGAAGACCGACTGGGGCCGGCTGATCTTCGACGGGCCGAACGGCATCCGCTCGACCGCCCGCACCGCGACGTTCTTCTCGGGAGCGCCGCCCACGCCGACCCCGACACCCACGCCCACGCCGACGCCCACCCCCACCGCGACGCCCACCCCGACGCCGACGCCGACCGCCACGCCGGGCGGTGCGTGCAGCGCGGTGCTCACGGTCGGCAGCGCGTGGCCCGGTGGCTTCCAGGGCTCGGTGACGGTCACGGCGGGCACGCGTGCGCTGACCGGCTGGACCACGTCGTTCACGCTGCCCGGCGGCGCGTCCGTCGCGCAGGGCTGGAGCGGCACCTTCAGCAGCACCGGCGGCCTGCAGACCGTCACGAACGCCGCGTGGAACGGTGCGCTGGCCGCGGGTGGCTCGACGACCTACGGCTTCATCGGCTCGGGCACCGCCCCCACCGGCGCGGTCCCGGTCACCTGCCGCTGAGCACCCGGTCCCGCCGGCCCCGCCCCCGACTCCGGGCGGGGCCGGCGTCCTCATCACACCCACGCAACTGGTCAGCTCTCGTCGTCGAGCCCCCGCAACTGGTCAGCTACCTGACCAGTCCCCCACTCACACACCCCCGACCCGCCACCCTCCACAGCACCCGCCACCCTCCACAGCACCCGCCCCCACCCACCGACCGCGCACTCCCCGGAACTGGTCACGTCTCCTCACCGAGCCCCCGCAACTGGTCAGTTCCCTGACCAGTTCACCTCCCCTCCCCGTTCGGGCATCCAGCGGAACCGGTCAGATCTCCTCGCCGAGCCCGTGCGACTGGTCACGCCCGTGACCAGTCGCGGCCCGATGTCGCGCAGCACCGGGTCAGCCGGCGCGCGCGGGGTCACCGGATCCCGGTGGGCCGGTCGCACCCGTGACCGGTTGCGCGTCGAGCGGACCACAGGCCCCGGGTCCGAGGCCGGCGACCCGCTCGCGGAGCGCCGGTGACCTCGGCCGAGGCAGTCGCAGCACGCTGGGCGCATGGGACGCACGGGAGCGCAGGACGTCGCCGTGGGGCGCGCGCCGGGGCGTGGGTGGGTCCGGGTGACGCACGGCCTGCACCGCACGAGCCGCACGACGGACCTGCACGCCTGGCAACAGCTGCTCCCCGCGGGCGCCGCGTTCTCCCACCTCACAGCGGCCGCGCTGCACGGGTGGTGGTCCCTCGACGTCGACGCCGCACCCGTCCTGGTCGATCAGCCCGAAGGTCAGCCGCGACTGCGCCGGTCCGGCATCCGCGTCACGCGCGTCACCGGGCAGGTCGCCGTCCAGCACCTCGGTGGCCTGCCCGTCACCAGACCCGCCCACACGCTCCTGGCGTGCGCACGGGACGTCGCCCTCCTCGACCTCGTGGTCCTGCTGGACTGCGCGCTCCGCGCAGGGACGTCGCGGGATGAGGTCGAGCGTGCGGCGGAGGGACGCCGACGCGGCGCGCCGTTGCTGCGTCGTGCGCTCGGGCTCGCCGACCACCGCAGCGAGTCGCCGTGGGAGACGCTCCTGCGCATGCTCCACGTCTCGGTGGGGGCGTCGGTCGCGCCGCAGCACGTCGTCACCGACGCGGACGGGTCGTTCGTCGCTCGCGGTGACCTGTGGCTCCGCGGCACACGCGTGCTGCACGAGTACGACGGCGCCGATCACCGGACCGCACGCGGCCAGGCGTCCGACCTGCGCCGCGACCGCGCGTTGCTCGCCACGGGGTGGAGCCGCCGGGGCTACACAGCGACCGACCTGTGCCGCCAGCCGGTCGCGGTGCTGCGCGACGTCGATCGAAGTCTGGGTCGCGCGCACCGGCCGGAGCGGATCCACCCCTGGCTCCGGCTGCTCGCGGCGTCGACCTTCTCGACCTCGGGGCGGGCACGACTGCGCGCGCGCCTCGCGGCCGGGACCTGAACCCGCCCAGCCACCGTCGACGGGCCGCCGATCTGCCGCCCGCCTGGCAGCAGAGACTCCCGACGGGCGGGGCGAGCGTGGGAGAGCGCGATCGGGCGCGGCGAGCGTGATCGGGCCCGGTGAGCGCGATCGGGCGCGGCGAGCACGTCGGGCGCCGTCACCCGGTCGCACATCGAGCGCGGTCGCCGCCACCAGGCCGTACCTCTCACCATGTGACGGCGCTCATCAGGGCCGGCGCGACGGGCAGGTGGGCGCAGCCGCACCCCGCCCGCGCGGACCTGAACCCGGCGACGCGCCGACCCGAGCCGCCGTCACCGGGTCACGTCTCAGCGTCGGCCACCCTCTGGCCAGACGTCGACCCGACCACCACCAACTGGTCGACGGCTACCCCGGCCACCATCAACTGGTCAGAGATCGACCGCGACCGCCGCGAACTGGTCGCACGTCTGACCAGTTCGCGGTTCTGCAATCCCGGTCGACCCGGTCTGCCTTGCCCGGTCGCCGGCCGGCGGGGCTCACCAGCGCAGGTGGCGGCGCAGGCGGCGGGCGGCCTCGCGGCCCGCGCGGTTGGCGCCGACCGTCGAGGCGCTCGGGCCGTAGCCGACGAGCTGCACGCGCGGCTCCGCGACGACCTCGGTGCCGTCCATCGCGATGCCGCCGCCCGGGCCGCGCAGCCCGAGCGGTGCGAGGTGGTCGAGCGACGCGCGGAAGCCGGTAGCCCACAGCACGGTCCGGGCGGGAACGAACGACGGGCCGTCGACCCAGGCGCCGAGCTCGGGATCGACGGCGGGGTGCGGGACCCCCGGCGGACGCTCGGTCGCCGGCGGCCACTCCCCGTCCGGCTCGCCGCGACCACCCGGTGCGCCCGCATCTCCGGGAGACCAGCCGTCGTGGACCCCGTCGACGTCGCGCACCTGGCCGTCGTGGACCCCGTCGACGTCACGCCCCCGGCCGTCGCGAACCCCGTCGACGTCACGGCCCCGGCCGTCATGCACCCCGTCGCCGCCGCGCACCCGGCCGTCGTGGACCCGGTCGACGCCGGGCGTGCCACCCGGGAGCCGCGCCGCGGCCGTCGCCTCGTCGTCCCACACGACCCCGTCCGCGACCAGCCGCGAGAACGGCGGCCGTGCACGCAGCACGCCGGACGCGATGCCCGCGCGGTAGGCGGGGGTCAGCGGCAGGTCGGTCACGGACACGACCGACTCGGGCGGCAGCCCCGCGCGCACGCGCTCCTCGACGCGCGCGACGGCCTCGCGTCCCAGCTCGGGCGTGAACTCGGCGTCCACCCACCGCGGCGGGCGGCGCGTGACCCACGTCGTCGTGGTGACCTCGGCGACCTGCAGCAGCAGCTGCACGGCCGACGTCCCGCCGCCCACCACGACGACGTGCCCGTCGGCGAGCTCCTCCGCGGTGCGGAAGTCGCGCGCGTGCAGCTGCCGCCCGCGGAAGTCCGCCCGGCCGGGGTAGCTCGGCCAGAACGGGCGACCCCACGTGCCCGACGCGTTCACGACGCCGCGCGCGGACCACACGACACGCGCGTCGGGGTGGTCGACGTGCTGCGTCTCGACCGCGTACCGCGGCTCGCCGTCCACGTCGTCACCGCGCGCCACGCGCGTCACGCGCACCGGCCGCTGCACGTTGAGGCCGAACGCCTCCTCGTACTGCGCGAAGTAGTACGGCACCGCGTCGGCGGCGGGCTCGGCGGCGTCGACGACCGCGAGCGGCATGCCGGGCAGGTCGTGCACGTGGTGCGCGTCGGCCATCGTGAGCGAGCGCCACCGGTGCTGCCACGCGCCACCGGCGCGCGGGTTCTCGTCGAGCACGACGAACGTGCCGCGCGCCCGCTCCCAGCCGCGCGTGCCGACCGGCACGAGCCCCGTGCGGTGCAGGTGGTACGCGGCCGACAGCCCGGCCTGCCCGGCGCCGACGACGACCACGTCGACGTCGACCGTGCGGGGCCCCTCGGCCCGGCGCCGTGCACGGCGGCCCCCCGGGGCTGCGGTGGCGACGGCGGGGCTGCTCATGGCGCGTCCACGCTACCCGGTGCACCTGGACGCCCGCTCGGGTGCCCGGCCCACGGGACCGCGCGGCCCGCACCCGTCACCCCGACGGGCCTCCGCGCGCGCACCCGTCCGTGATGGGATGGGCGCATGGCGTCCGACGGCACCGAGGTCCCGATGTTGGTCACGGCCGTGGCCGGCCCGCTCACGCCGGCGCAGGCCGACGAGGTGCGCGCGCTCGCGCAGGCGGCCGCGCAGCACGACGGCGTGCCCCCGCTGTCCGAGCAGCCGCTGCTGTGGCTCACCGAGGACGAGGCGCGCGTCGTGCACCTGCTCGCCCGCCGCGCGCCGGGCGAGGGCGACGACGGAGCGGGTCCGCTGCTGGGCTACGCACAGCTCGACGTGGGCAGCTCGACGACCGTGCGCGCCGAGCTCGTGGCGCACCCCGCGCACCGCCGGCACGGCGTCGCGCGCGCGCTGCTGACCCGCGCGACCGCCGAGGCGGACGCCGTGCCGGACCGGCGGCTGCACGTGTGGGCGCACGGCG
>JAEYNO010000222.1 GCA_023412515.1 Actinomycetes bacterium | reverse complement strand
GACCAGGGCCGACGTCGCGGCCAGCAGCAGCACGCCGAGCCCCGCGCGCAGCGCGCGCACGGGGCGGGGCGACCGCTCCTCGAGGGTGAGGTCCCCGGCGGCGAGGGGCGGGACGAGGCACGTCGCGACGACGAACGACGTGAGGACGGCCGTCGCGGTCTCGAGCGCCCCGCCGCGCAGCTGCGGCGTGCCCAGCGTCGCCGGGAGCAGCGCGGCGAGGGCCGCGACCCCGGTGGCGGCGAGGAGCGCCGGGCCGACCAGGCGCCGCGCGCACCACGTCGCGACGACGTCGTCAGCACGCACGAGCACGTCGCAGCGCCGGGCCCAGGTCCTCCGACGCGTCGTCGTCGACCGCGCGGAGCAGCGCGTCGTGCAGGTCCGGCAGGAGGGTCAGGTCGTCGGTCGTGCCCGTGCACCGGGCCGCCCACCGCTGCGCGTACGCCGCGACCATCTGCGCGCGCACGTCGGCCTCCGCGACGTGCCCCGGCGGGGTGTCGACGGGCACCACCGTGTCGTCGGTCGGCAGGCCGTGCTGCACGAAGCGGAGATCGGCGGCCGCGCCGGCCCGCTCGACCGCGGCGCGGACGCGCCGCTCGGCGGCCACCATCACCGGCAGCGTCCGGCGGGAGCCGCCCCACACGCACACGCGCTCGTCGGCGGAGCACACCGGGCCGGACGGGTCGGGCCGCGCGAACCCGTTCGGCGACCACCCCGCCGTCACGAGGCCCGCGCACAGCACGACGGCGGCCGCGGGCAGCAGGACCGTGGCGGCGTGCGGGCGCGCCACGTGCAGCCGCGCCCCGAGCAGCACGACGAGGGACGTGCCGGCGCTCGCCGTCACGGCGAGGCAGTACGCCGCGAGCACCAGGAGGGGACCGGGAGCGGGCACGAGGCCCGGGTACCAGGCCTGGTCCACGAACGGTGCGACGAGCTGCTGCACCTCGGGCCGCGACGACACGGCGACCTCACCCGCGAGGAGGGTGGCGGCGTAGGGCGCCGGTGCGACCAGGACCACGCCGAAGGAGGTGCGCAGCGCGGCGCCCACGACGGCGGCGACCAGGTAGCAGGACGTCGCGGCGGCCAGGCCCAGCACGGACAGCGGCCAGCCCGACAGCGGGGCCGACGCGCCGAGCGCGGCGCTCCGGCCGTACGCGACCAGGTGCACCAGCAGCAGCGCGCCGACGAGCCACACGAGGTCGCCCGCGACCGAGACGAGGACGACGCGCGGCAGCCCGGGCACGGCGCGCCGCAGCGGGTACCCGCGGTCGTGCGACCAGCGGGCGCCCGCCAGGTACCCGACCACCGCGAACAGGCAGCCGCCGACCGCGAAGGACAGGACCGACAGGAAGAGCCCCGTGTCGGGCGTCGCGCCGAGCCACCGGCTGGTCGCCGGGTCCTCGGCGAGGACGAGCACGGCGCCCGCCGCCGTCAGGAGCAGCGCGGCGGCGGGGGCGCCCGACACGGCCGCGGCGTCGAGCACCTCGCGCGTGCGGGGTCGCGTCACCGCTCGCCGCCGAGCAGCCGCTGCACCGTGACCGCGCCGTCGCCGGTGACGGCGCCGACGAGGCGTCCCGCGTCGAGGACGTGGTGGGTCGCGCCGGGGTACCGGTTGAGCTCGTGGTCGTCGTGGGACGCGACGACCACGACCGCACCCGACGCGACCGCCGTGGTCACGACGTCGTGCACCGCGTCCCGCGCCTCGAAGTCCAGGCCGGACGTCGGCTCGTCGAGCAGGTACACGTGCGGGTGGTTCGCCAGCTCGACCGCCAGGCCGAGCCGCCGCTGCATCCCGCCGGAGAGGCGGCTCGCGCGCGTCTCGGCCCGGTCGGCGAGCCCCACCGCGTCGAGCACCTCGTCCGCACGGGAGCCGACCTCGTCGCCCGCCACGCCGCGCAGCCACGCCCCGTACCGGGCGAAGGCCCGGACGCTCGCCCGACCACGGACCGCGAAGTCCTGGTGGAGGTACCCCGAGGCCGCGCGGCAGGCCCGCCATGCGTCCGCCCCGGCGATCTCCACGCCGTCGAGCCGCAGCGTGCCCGCCTGCGGGCGCTCGAGCCCCGCGAGCACGCGCAGCAGGCTGCTCTTGCCCGAGCCGTTGCGCCCGACGAGGAAGTGCACGCCGGCGGGCAGCGCGAGACGGTCGACGGTGAGCGTGAACCCGGCTCGCCCGTACCGGAGCACGAGCCCGTCGACGTCGAGGCGGTGCGCCGGCGGCCGCGATCCCGCCGCCGGTGCCGACCCGTGGATCCTTGTCATCTGGCGTGCCCCCTGCGGCTCGTCGACCCCGCACGTGCCGGGGCGAGCCCCGCCCGCGGCACGACCGTGACCCTAGCGCCGCCACTCCGTGGCCGGGTGGGGCGGCCGTCGAGCGCCTAGGGTCGACCGTGGGCGCGGCCCGCGCCCGGCACCCGACGCACGAGGAGTGGACATGCCCACGCGCACCGCACGGACCGCCTGGAACGGCACGCTGCAGGACGGCGGCGGCCAGGTCGAGCTGTCGAGCTCGAAGGTCGGCACGTACGACGTGTCGTTCCCGAAGCGCGCGGCCGACGAGGCCGGCGGGACGACCAGCCCCGAGGAGCTCATCGCGGCCGCGCACTCGTCGTGCTTCGCGATGCAGCTGTCGGCCGACGTCGCCGAGGCCGGCGGGACTCCCGTCGCCCTCGAGGTCACCGCCGACGTGAGCCTCGGCCCGGACCCCGCGGGCGGCTTCCGCCTCACGGGCATCGCGCTGACGGTGCGCGGCGAGGTCGAGGGGCTCGACGCCGACGGCTTCCGCGCGGCTGCCGAGAAGGCCAAGGCCGGCTGCCCGGTCTCGAAGGCGCTCACCGGCGTCGAGATCACGCTGGACGCCGCGCTCGAGTCCTGAGCCGACGCGACACCACGAGGGCGGTCCGGCCGTGCGCCGGGCCGCCCTCGCGTGCGTCCGACGGGACCTGGGTCCCGTGAGGTGAGGCTTGCCTCAGGTCTACGTTCGCGACGTGGACCTGAGCGCGCTGCCGCCCGGCGCGGCCGCCCGCGTCGTCGCCGTCGACCTCGACGACGGCGCACGCGTGCGGCTGCGCGAGCTCGGCCTGCGGCCGGGCGGCGACGTGCGCGTCACGCACCGTGCCGCGTTCGGCGGGCTGGTCGTCGCGGTGGGTGCCGACCGCTTCGCCGTCGACGCCCGCACGGCCACGCGCATCGCGGTCGACCCGGGTCCCGTCGACGTCGCCCCCGCCACCCCCTCCCCGGCGGGGGCGACGTCGTGAGCTGCCACGACGCGGCGCCCGGTGCCGCCACCACGACGCTCGACGCGCCGCTCGTCGTGCTCGTCGGCAACCCGAACGTCGGCAAGTCCACGCTGTTCAACGCGCTCACCGGCGCGCGTCAGCGCGTCGTCAACGCGCCCGGCACCACGGTCGAGCTGCAGAGCGGCACGTGGCGGCCGGGCGCGGCCGCGGTGCGCACCGAGCTCCGGCTCGTCGACCTGCCGGGCGCGTACTCGCTGGTCGCGCGCACGCCCGACGAGCAGGTCACGGCCGACGTCGTCGCGGGCGGCACGGCCCTCGGGCGCCCCGACCTCGCGGTCGTGCTGGTCGAGGCCGGTGCGCTCGCGCGCTCGCTGTACCTGCTGGGCCAGGTCGCGCGGCTCGGGCTGCGGGTCGTCGTGGGCCTGACGATGGTCGACGTCGCCCGCTCCCGCGGGGTCGACGTGGACGCCGACGCGCTGGCCGACCGGCTCGGCGTGCCGGTCGTCGCGGTGCACCCGCGCAGCGGACGCGGCGCGGACGCGCTCGCGGACGTCGTGCTCGCGACGCTGCACGACGCCGGCGCCGGGCACGTGCGGCTGCCGGACTCCGTCCGGGGCGCGGCACCCTCGCCGGCCTCCGACGTCGCCGTCCCCACCTCCGACCTCGTGGGCCCGAGCCCTGAGGTCGCCGGCTCGACGCCCGATCTCGCCGGTCGGACCCCCGACCTCGCCGGCCCGACCCCCGACCCGACGCCCGACGAGGTCGAGGCGCTGTTCGCCTGGGTCGACGACCTCGTGCGTGCGGTCGGCGGCGTGGCACCCGCGGGCGTGCGCACGTGGTCCGACCGCCTCGACCGGGTCCTGCTGCACCCGGTCGCGGGGATCCCGGTGCTGCTCGCGGTCATGTGGCTGCTGTTCCAGCTCGCGACCGCGGCCGCCGCGCCGCTCATGGACGCGGTCGACGGGTTCGTCACCGGCACGCTCGCCACGGCGGTCACCGGCGGTCTCGACGCGGTGCACGCGCCCGCGTGGCTCACGGGCCTGCTGGTCGACGGCGTGCTCGCGGGGGTCGGCACCGTCGCCGCGTTCGTGCCGCTCATGGCGCTGATGTTCGTGGCCGTCGCGGTGCTGGAGGACTGCGGGTACCTCGCGCGGGCCGCGTTCGTCGCCGACCGCGCGATGCGGGCCATCGGCCTCGACGGGCGCGCGATGCTGCCGTTCGTCGTCGGGTTCGGCTGCAACCTGCCCGCGCTCGCCGCGACGCGCACGCTGCCGCACGCGCGCCAGCGGCTCATGGTCGGGCTGCTCGTGCCCTGGACGTCGTGCCCCGCGCGCCTGACCGTGTACGTGCTGCTCTCCTCGATCTTCTTCCCCGGGCACGCGGGCACCGCGATCTTCCTCATGTACGTCGCGAGCGTCGCGCTCGTCGTCCTGGGCGGGCTGCTGCTGCGCGTCACGCTGTTCCGCGACCTGCGCCGCGAACCGCTCGTGCTCGCGCTGCCCGCCTACCAGCGGCCGCGGCTGCGCGCGCTGGGCCTGTCCACGTGGACGCGCGTGCTGTCGTTCCTCACCAAGGCCGGGCAGGTCATCGTCGTGACGCTCACGGTCGTGTGGGTCGCGCTCGCGGTGCCGGTGGTCGGCGGGCACGCGGTCGGCGACGTGCTGGTGGCGGACTCGCTGTACGGGCGCGCGGCCGAGGCCGTGGCACCCGTGCTGGCGCCCGCCGGGTTCGGCGACTGGCACGCGTCGGCCGCGCTCGTCACGGGCTTCGTCGCCAAGGAGGTCGCGGTCGGCGCGCTCGCGCAGGCGTACGCGGTCGACGAGCCCGACGACCCGGCCGCCGCGGGGGACCTGGGCGACCGGTTGCGTGCGACGTTCGAGGAGTCGTCGGGCGGGCACGCGGCCGCGGCCGCGGCGGCGTTCATGGTGTTCGTGCTCGCGTACACGCCGTGCCTGGCGACCGTCGCCGAGCAGTGGCGGCTGTTCGGGGCGCGCTGGACCCTGGGCTGCGTGGGCGCGCAGCTCGCGGTCGCGTGGCTGCTGGCGGTCGCGGTGTTCCGGGTCGGGGCGCTGCTGTGAGCCTGCTCGCGGACGTCGTCGCGGCGGCCGGGCGGGGCGCCGGCCCGGCGACGGTCGCGCGGGAGCTCGGCGTCGACGTCGGGCTGGTCGAGACCGTGCTCGACCACGCCGCGCGCGTCGGGCTCGTGCAGACGTCGTCGTCCGCGCTGGGGCGCGCCGCGTGCCCCACGTGCCCGCCCCGCGAGCAGCGCCCCGTGTCGTGCGCGGGCTGCCCGCTGACCCGCTGACGGGCGACCCCCGCGTCGGCGGCCCTCCGCCCGACGATCGCTCGTTCCCGCGCGTGGCATCCGCCGCCGAACCCGTCATCCGTCGTGTCGTTCGCGTCGGAGGCGAGACGGATGACGGGGTCGTCGGTCGCTGGCGCCGGCTGATGCTGTCGCCGCGTCGTCGACCCCGTGATCGGTCGTGTCGGTGCGGCGGGAGCCGCCACGGATGACGGGGTCGGCCGGCCCGGTGGGTGATCCGGCGGCGCGCGTGGACGGAGGTGTCGGGTCCTACGCGGGGGGTGGGACACTGCCGGGCGTGGCTGTGACGACCGGAACGCCCCCCGTCCGGGACGTCGTGCACGCGCTGCGCGACGTCGTGCGCGGGAGCGTCGACGACTCCTCCCGCCGGCGCGCCGAGTACTCGACGGACGCGTCCAACTACCGCGTCGTGCCGCAGGTCGTGGTGTTCCCGCGGGACACCGACGACGTGCTCGCCGCGCTGCACGTCGCGCGCGAGACGGGCACGCCGCTGACGTCGCGCGGCGGCGGCACGTCGGTCGCGGGGAACGCCGTGGGCACCGGCATCGTCCTCGACTTCTCGCGGCACGTGAACCGCGTCCTCGAGGTCGACCCCGAGGCGCGGACCGCGCGCATCGAGCCCGGCGTGATCATGGCCCACCTGCAGAAGGCCGCCGCACCCCACGGGCTGCGGTTCGGGCCCGACCCGTCGACGCAGGCCCGCGCGACGCTCGGCGGCATGATCGGCAACAACGCGTGCGGTCCGCGCGCCGTCGCCTACGGGCGCACGGCCGACAACGTCGTCGACCTCGACGTCGTCGACGGCACGGGCCGGCGCTTCACGGCGCGCGCCGGCGCCGGGTCGCTCGACGTCGTCCCCGGGCTCGACGGCCTCGTGCGTGCCCACCTCGACGTGATCCGTACCGAGCTCGGCCGGTTCCGCCGCCAGGTGTCGGGGTACTCGCTCGAGCACCTCGCGCCCGAGCACGGCACCGACCTCGCCAAGATGCTCGTCGGCACCGAGGGCACGCTCGTCACGCTGCTCGGCGCGACCGTGAACCTCGTGCCCGTGCCGTCGGCGCCCGTGCTCGTCGTGCTCGGCTACCCCGACATGCCGACGGCCGCCGACGCGGTGCCCGCGCTGCTCGCGCACGCGCCGCTCGCGATCGAGGGCATGGACTCGCGGCTCGTCGACGTCGTGCGGCGCGTCAAGGGCGCGTCGGCCGTGCCCGACCTGCCGCCCGGCGCCGGGTGGATGATGTGCGAGGTCGGCGGCGCGACGCTCGACGAGGCGATGGCCACCGCGCGCGCGCTCGCGGCCGACGCCGGCACCGACGCCGTCGGCATCTTCCCGCCCGGTCCCGAGGCCGCGGCCATGTGGCGCATCCGCGAGGACGGTGCGGGCCTGGGTGGCCGCACGCCGTCCGGCGCGCAGGCGTGGCCCGGGTTCGAGGACTCGGCCGTGCCGCCCGAGCGGCTCGGCGCGTACCTGCGCGAGCTCGAGGCGCTCATGGCCGACCACCGCGTCGACGGCCTCGCCTACGGGCACTTCGGCGACGGCTGCGTGCACCTGCGCATCGACATGCCCATGGAGCGCTCGGGCGGGCCGCTGCGCGCGTTCATGGAGGACGCCGCGACGCTCGTCGCGAAGCACGGCGGCTCGCTCTCGGGCGAGCACGGCGACGGCCGCGCGCGCTCCGAGCTGCTGCCCGTCATGTACTCGCAGCGCGCGATCGACCTGTTCGGCGCCGTGAAGGACCTGCTCGACCCGCGCGACCTGCTCAACCCGGGCGTGCTGGTGCGGCCGCGCCCGCTCGACGCCGACCTGCGCCGGCCCGCGGCCCGTGCGCTGCCCGCCGCGTCGGGCTTCTCGTTCGCGCACGACGGCGGCGACCTGACGACGGCCGTGCACCGGTGCGTCGGCGTCGGCAAGTGCCGCGCCGACAACCACGCAGCGGGCGGGTTCATGTGCCCCTCGTACCTGGCGACGAAGGACGAGAAGGACTCGACGCGGGGCCGCGCGCGCGTGCTGCAGGAGATGGCCAACGGGTCGCTCGTGTCGCGGGGCTGGTCGTCGGCCGAGGTGCACGAGTCGCTCGACCTGTGCCTGAGCTGCAAGGCGTGCTCGTCGGACTGCCCGGCGGGCGTCGACATGGCGCAGTACAAGGCCGAGGTGCTGCACCGCACCTACAAGGGCCGGCTGCGTCCCGTGAACCACTACGCGCTGGGCTGGCTGCCGCGCTGGGCGCGCCTCGTCACGGGCGTGCCGGGGCTCGCGGCGCTCGCGAACGCGGTGCTGGGCGTGCGGCCCGTCGCGAAGCTCGTCCTCAGGCTCGGCGGCATGGACACGCGCCGCAAGATGGTGCAGTTCGCGCCCGTGCCGTTCCGCGCGTGGGCGCGGCAGGCCGGGCGGCGCGCGGGTGACGTGCGCGTGGTCGGGCGTCGCGACGCCGACGGCGTCGCGC
>JAEYNO010000040.1 GCA_023412515.1 Actinomycetes bacterium | reverse complement strand
GTCGTGCGCCCCGTGCCGGGTGCACCGGTGACGACCAGCGCCCGTGCCGCCCCCGTCGCGGCGTGGTCCACGGCCTGCTGCTGGCGCGCGTCGAGCGCGGGCCGCGCGCCCTCGCCGAGCGCCTCGTGCTCGACCAGCGGCGCGGCCACCAGCCGGGTCGTCGGTGCGGTCGTCACGGTGCCGATCCCATCACGGCGCACCGACATCCCGGCGCGCGACCGCCGCCCGGTGGACGTCACCGGCCGTGGCTACCCTGTGCGGATGGTCGACGCCCACGACGCAGCCGCGGACCGCCCGCCCGCGCGGCGCATGGCGCGCGCCGAGCGCCGGTCGCAGCTGCTCGCCACGGCGCTGGAGCTGTTCGCGACCGAGGGCTTCCACCACGTGTCGATGGACGACATAGCGGTGCGGGCCGAGGTCAGCAAGCCGGTCCTGTACCGGCACTTCCCCTCCAAGCTCGACCTGTACCTCGCGGTCGTCGACGAGCAGGGCGCGGGCCTGCTCGCGGCGGTCGAGCACGCCGTCGCGCCGCTGCAGGCGGGCCCGCTGGGGCGGGGCGAGGGCCGGGCCGTCGTGGCGGCCGTCGTCGAGGCCTACCTCGCGTTCGTGCAGGTCGCCGGGCAGTCGTCGTCGCTGCTGTTCGAGTCGGACGTCACGCGCGACGCGCAGGTGCGCGGCCGCGTCGAGCACGCCACCGCCGTCGTCACGCACCGCATCGCCGACGTGCTGGTCGACGTCACGGGGCGCGACCGCACGGACGCCGACGTGCTGGCCGCGGCGCTCGTCGCGAGCGCGCAGGGCGCCGCGACGTACTGGCTGCGCCACGGCGCGGGCCAGGACACCCACCGGGTCGTCGGGCTCGTCACCGACCTGCAGTGGCGCGGCGTGGCCGGGCTGGTCCGCCCCGACTACCCGTACGAGGGCGCCTAGGATCGACGACGAACCCGCCCGGCACCGCAGTGCCGGACGAACGTGTCGACGAGGGAGTGCCCGTGGAGATCACGATCGGCGTGCAGCACCAGGCGCGCGAGCTGACGCTCGAGTCCGACCTGACGGCGGACGAGGTCGCCGCAGTCGTGCAGGCCGCGCTGACCGACAAGACCCCGACGATCGAGCTGACGGACACGCGCGGCCGCCGCGTCATCGTCCCGACCGCGGCGCTCGGCTTCGTCGAGATCGGCGCCGAGACCAAGGGCCGCGTGGGCTTCGGCTCCATCTGACCCCCGGCCGGCGTCCGGGTCGCCCGGGCGCCGGCCCGCCGGTCGGCTCAGGCCGTCAGGTGCAGGCGCGACATGCGCCGCGTGTGCTCGGCCGTGAGCTCGTTGAAGACCGTGGCCGGCACCTGCTCGACGGGCGCCGCGGCCGTCGACGCCTCGTCCGCGCCTCCCGCGCGGCTCAGCACGCGCGCGACCTCGGGCCGCTGCGCGACGCGCTGCACGACCCCGAGCGCCTCGCCGACCAGGCGCCGCCCCCAGAGCGCGAGCCGCGACGACAGGACGTCGTCGCCCGCGCACGCCTGGTCCAGCTCGCGCACCGCGAGCTCGCCGTGCGACGCGTCGTCGAGGACCTCGGCGACCAGGCGCGCCGACGCGTCGTCGAGGCCGCGCGCCACGACGCGGCAGAAGTCGTCCGCGACCCCGTAGCCGACGTACGCCTTGAGCAGCCGCTCGGCCCACGACGTCGGGGGCGTGCGGGCGTCGAAGTCGTCGAGCAGGCCGACGAAGCGGCCCAGCGCCGCCACCCCGTCGCCGCCGAGCTCGTCGATGCGGGCCAGGACCCGGTCGCGGCGCTCGGTGCAGCGGGCCGCGAGGCGGCTCAGCGCGAGGGCCTGCTCGAGCCCGGGCGCCTGCGCGCTGTCGGTCGCGAGCCGCGCGAACGCCTGGTGCTCCAGGCTCGCGACCAGCCCGAGGACCTCGATCGCGTCGGCGGCGTCGGCCGCGCGGGCCGTCGACGCGTCCTTGCCGGGGTTGGCGGAGCGGTCGTCCGCGGCCCCCTCGGGGCGCAGGGAGCTGGCGTTGCCGGCGCTGGAGGTCATCCGGCGATCGTAGCGCCGGGCGGCGCGTCACCCGCCGGCGCCCGGCGCTCCGGAACCCTGGTCCGGTACGCTGGGCGTGTACAACCCGTACATCGGTTGCCCGGTCGTCTCGGTTCCCGGTCCGGCACACGCCCGGCCACACCTCGCACGACGCGCACCGCCGCCGTCCGCCGGTCACCGGCCGGACGTGCCGGCCGGGTGCGCCGCGCGGGGCGACTTCTACGATCGGCTGCCGGCCGACCCGCGTGGCGCCCGTCGCCGCCCGGTCCGGACGCGCACCAGCGCCGTCCGCCGGGCCCGCACGTGAGCCGCCACCCTGGCAGTGAAGAGCCACACGTGAGCACCGACCAGACCCTCGCGCAGGCGCCGCTCGACGACGCCTCCGCCGTCACCCCCGCCGCCGACACCACCACCGACCAGCACCGCACGGCCGCCGACGCGGTCCCCACGCAGGTGACCGGCACGCGCCGCGCCGCGTCGGTGCAGGCCGTCGACGCGACGTTCGCGGACTTCGACGTCCGGCCCGAGATCGTCGCGGCCCTCGCCGCGGCGGGCATCGAGCGACCCTTCCCGATCCAGGCCATGACCCTGCCCGTGGCGCTGTCGGGGCACGACATCATCGGCCAGGCCAAGACCGGCACCGGCAAGACCCTCGGCTTCGGCGTGCCGCTGCTGCACCGCGTGATCGCGCCCGGCGAGGAGGGCTACGAGCAGCTCGCCGCACCGGGTGAGCCGCAGGCCCTCGTCGTCGTGCCGACGCGCGAGCTGGCCGTGCAGGTCGCGGGCGACCTCGCGATGGCCTCGACGGGCCGCAAGGTCCGCATCGTGCAGGTGTACGGCGGGCGCGCGTACGAGCCCCAGGTCGAGGCGCTGCAGCGCGGCGCCGACGTGGTCGTCGGCACGCCCGGCCGCATGATCGACCTGCTGAACCAGCGCCACCTGCGGCTCAAGCACGCGACCGAGGTCGTGCTGGACGAGGCGGACGAGATGCTCGACCTGGGCTTCCTGCCCGACGTCGAGAAGCTGCTCGCGGCCACGCCGCCGAACCGCCACACCATGCTGTTCTCGGCGACCATGCCCGGCGCGGTCGTCGCGATGGCGCGCCGCTACATGTCGCAGCCCACGCACATCCGCGCGTCGGCCCCGGACGACGACGGCGCGACGGTCAAGAACATCAAGCAGGTCGCGTACCGCGCGCACGCGCTCGACAAGGTCGAGCTGCTCGCGCGCATCCTGCAGGCGCAGGGCCGCGGCCTGACCATCGTGTTCGCGCGCACCAAGCGCACGGCGGCCAAGGTCGCCGACGAGCTCGTGGACCGCGGGTTCGCGGCGGGTGCGCTGCACGGCGACCTCGGCCAGGGCGCGCGCGAGCAGGCGCTGCGCGCGTTCCGCCACGGCAAGGTCGACGTGCTCGTCGCGACCGACGTCGCGGCGCGCGGCATCGACGTCGAGGACGTCACGCACGTCGTCAACTACCAGTGCCCCGAGGACGAGAAGACGTACCTGCACCGCACGGGCCGCACGGGCCGCGCGGGCAACAAGGGCACGGCCGTGACGTTCGTCGACTGGGACGACCTGCCGCGCTGGGGCCTCATCGACAAGGCGCTGGGCCTGGGCATCCCGGACCCGGTCGAGACGTACTCGTCGTCCGACCACATCCACACCGACCTCGACATCCCGCAGGGCGTCACGGGCCGGCTCCCCAAGGCGCAGCAGACGCGCGCGGGCCTGGGCGCCGAGGTGCTCGAGGACCTCGGCGAGACCGGCAAGCGCGGCGGCGGGGCCCGTCCGGCGCGCTCGGACGAGCGGTCCGGCGG
>JAEYNO010000009.1 GCA_023412515.1 Actinomycetes bacterium | reverse complement strand
GCTCGACCGCGAGCGGCGCGGGCGCGGGCGCCAGCAGCCGGCGCAGCGACGCGACGGCGGCGCGCGTGCGGTCCAGCTCGTCCTCGAGGCGGGCCAGGTGCTCGGCGACGAGCACCGCACGGTCCGCCGGGTCGGCCGCGTCGAGGATGCGCCGGACGTCGGCGAGCGGCACGTCGAGCTCGCGCAGCCGGTGCACGACCTGCGCGGTCGGGATCTGCTCGGGCCCGTACGACCGGTAGCCGGTGAGGTCGTCGACGGCCGCCGGCTCGAGGATCCCCGCCTCGTGGTAGCGCCGCAGCGTGCGCACGCTCAGGTGGGTCAGCCGGGAGAACTCGCCGATGGTCAGCACGGCACCATCGTCCCCCCTCCCGCCGGGGGAGACCCGCGCGCTTGACCCTCCCGCCGCGCGACGCCGCAGCCTCGGCGGCATGACGACACCGATCAGCGTCCCGCCCGCCGACCTGCCCGCGACCGTGCGGGACTACCTCGCCGCCCACACGGCCCGCGACACCGACGCCGCGCTCGCGGCGTTCGCCCCGACGGCCGTGGTCGTCGACGACGGCCGCACCTACCGAGGCACGGACGAGGTCCGCGGGTTCCTGGCCGACGCGGGCTCCGAGTTCACCTATACGACCGACCTGGTCGCCGCGCAGCGCCTCGACGCCGACCGCTGGACCGCGACGCTGCACCTCGAGGGCGACTTCCCCGGGGGCGTCGTCGACCTGGTGTACCGGTTCGTGATGGCGGGCGGCAGGATCGCGGAGCTCGTCATCGCGCCGTGACGCCGCACCGCGAGCGGGGCGCGGCGACGTGTCCCCGGCCCGCGCGAGCCGCGCTACCGCCGCACGGCCCACACCAGCAGGTGCGTGCCGTCCACGGCGTGCAGCTCGACCCCGGGCTCGAGGCCGCGCTCGACGTCGTACGGCTGGGCCGCGCCGACCTCCCACGTGCCGTCGGCCTGCTCGGACGTGAGCGCGGGGCCGGTCGCGACGTCGTGCGCCACGGCCGTCGCGGTGTCGCCGGACAGCACGCACACCGACCCGTCGGTGCCCGCGTAGACGCTCGCGCCGCCCGGGAGGGTCGTGACGTCCCCGACGGGGGCCTCGTCGCACGCGAAGGCGGGCGTGGGCAGCGGCGGCTCGCCGAGCGGGAACGTCGCCGTGCCGGCCCACGCGACCAGCGCCAGTGCGGCTGCGCCCGGCAGCAGGCGCCGCGGGGCAGGCAGCGTCGCGCGTCGGGCGACGAGCAGCCCGAGCCCCGTGATCGCCAGGCCGAGGACGCCGCCGATCGTGTTGAGCAGGATGTCGTTGACGTCGAACGCGCGCCACGCCCACCCGACGGACGCCGACACGACCAGCTGGACCGTCTCGATCGTGACCGTCACGGCGAGGCACGTGAGCACGAGCGCCTCGTAGCGCCACCGCACGACGAGCGGCAGCAGCACGCCCAGCGGCAGCGTCATGAGCACGTTGCGCTGCGCCTCCCAGCCGCCGAGCAGGTCGGGGGCGCGCAGCGTGAGGTCCCAGCTCGGCCCGTCGCCGTGCGGCACCTGCTCGAACGGCAGCGGCAGGAACGCCGCGGCCGCGAGCACCACGAGGTAGAAGCCGAACATCACGGTCGCGACGACGCGGACGCGCGGTGCGCGGTGCGGGCGGTCGGTGGCGCGGCGCGCGGTCGGGGTGCTCGACGCGATGGTCGGGCTCGGCGCGGTGGACGGGCTCGGCGCGGTGGTCGGTTCGGGGCGCTGCTCGACGGGCTGCAGGGTCACGGCACCAGCCTGGCGCGCTGACCTGCGTCGGCGCGTCCGCCGGGAGCCGGATCGTGCCTCCACCCCTGGTCGGAGGCGGACGCGCTCAGGCCTCGCCGCTGGGGAGGTGGGAGGCGCCGCGAACTGCCCCGACGAGTTCCGCCGCCGGGGCCGGTCGACACCCGGGACACCCGAGCACGGAGGACCCGCGATGCCTGACGTCACCTACTCCCTGACCGCCTCGCTCGACGGCTACGTCATCGGCCCCGACGGCCGGTTCGACTGGGCCGCGCCCCCGCCTGACGTGTTCGCGCTCGCCACCGACGAGGTCCGCGGACTCGGCGTGCACCTGCTGGGCCGGCGGCTCTACGAGACGATGGAGTACTGGCGCGACGTCGACCCCGCGTCGCTCGACGACGCCGAGCGTGAGTTCGCCGCGCTGTGGAACGCGCTGCCGAAGGTCGTGTTCTCGCGCACCCTGACGCACGTGCACGGCCCGGCGCGACTCGCGACCGGTGACCTGGCCGCCGAGGTCGCCCGCCTGCGCGACGAGGTCGACGGCGACATCGGCATCGGCGGGGCCGACCTCGCGCACCAGGCCGCCGGCCTCGGCCTGATCGACGAGTACCGCGTGCGCGTGCTGCCCGTGCTGGTGGGCGGCGGCACGCCGTACTTCGCGCACGACGCGCGGCAGGTGCCGCTGCGGCTCGTCGAGTGCCGCACGTACGACCAGGGCGTCGTCTACCTGCGGCACCGCGTGGTGCGCGACGACGCGTGAACGCGCGGACGGTCGCGCGTCGGGGACGATGAGGCATGCGCACCGACGCCCGCACCCCCGCCGTCCTGCCCGGCCGCCCGCACCGCCGCGCCCGTCCCGTGGTCGCCGCGCTCCTGCTCGTTGCGCCGCTCGCGGCCTGCGGCGGCGGTGACGAGGAGGCCGCCCCGGCCGCGTCGAGCACGCCGCCCGCGACGCCCAGCGCGTCGCCCACCCCGACGCCGGAGCCCACGCCCACCGAGCCCGTCGAGGTCGGCGCGCGCCTGGAGATCACCGCGCCCGACACCGTGCTGGGCGCGGGCGACCCGGGCGTGATCGAGATGCACAACGGGTTCGACCCCGCGGGCCCGACGTACTCGGAGGCGCAGGTGACGTCCCGGTTCGTGAGCGCGACCGTCGCCGACCCGGCCGACCTGGCGGGCGTCGACCTCGACACGCCGGTCGACCCGGCCACCGAGACGGTCTACTACGTGCGCATGCAGCACACCCTGGAGTGGGCGCGGGGCCTGAACCTCGTCTCGGTGTCGCCGCCGCACGTGCGCGCCTGGGACGTCGACGGCGCCGGTGCGTCGGACCTCCTGGTGTTCGGGACGTTCCCCGCCTGCCAGTCGGGCCGGTTCACCGAGCACGCGCCGGGCGAGACCGTGGAGTCGTGCGACATCGCGGTGCTGCCGAGCGGGCAGCCGCTCGGGTACGTCGGCGTGCCGGAGAACCCGCAGGTCACGCGCGACGCGCACGAGCAGTACGAGGTGCGGCCCGTGCTCTGGCAGGTGCCGGCCGCGGGCTGACGACCCCGGTGCCGGCGGGCGTCAGAGCGTCCGGTAGTGGTCGACCGCGGGCACCAGCTCGACCGGCACCTCGGGCAGCAGGTCGACGAGCCAGCGCGCCATCTCGGCCATGCCCTGCTCCTCCGACGGCGTGTGCCCCACGACCACGAGCCCCGCGCTCACGCCTGCCGCGACGGCGTCGGCCGCGTACTCGCCGGTCTCCCACTCGTGGCCCTCGCCGATCACGACCACGTCGACGTCGGGCCGGGCGATCAGGTGCCGGTTGCGCTCGAACCCCTGGAAACCGGGCTGCAGGCCGACGCTCGACACCGTGGCCGCCGGGTCGCCCACGTACCGCAGCGCGCGGGCGCCCAGCCGCTCGGCGACGTGCGCGGCGAGCTCGCCGAGCGTCGTCGGCGGCAGGTCGTACACGCCCGGGTCGCCCGGGCGCTCGGCGTCGAGCCAGCCCAGCGCGCGCGCCTGGCCGGTGAGGATCCCGTCGGGCTCGCGGTCGTGCCACTGGTCGTGCTGGCGCAGCACCCGCAGCCCGTGCTCGGCGACGAACGCGGCCTTGGCGCGGTGCACCGGGTCGTCCTCGGCGACGAACGTCGGCACGGACGTGCCCGCGTGGTCGAAGTACAGCGGCTCGTGCGTGAGCACCAGGTCGAGGCCCCGGTCGACGGCCGCGCGCAGCACGTCGAACGTGGCCATGACCGTCACCGCCACGCCGCGCACGGGTGCGTCGGGGTCGCCCGCGAGGAACCCGTCCACCGTCGTCGTCCGCAGCGGCACGCCCACGTGCTCGACGATCCGCTCCGCCACCTGCCGCGCCGTCACAGCCATCGCGCCACCCTAGCGACGCGGCGACGTCGGGGGAGCGTGGTCCGGCGGACGCGACGAAGCGTTTCGACGCCTGGTGCGCGCGCCCGCGGCGACGAAGGGTGCACGGACCACCCGTCGTCACCGAGGAGCACCCATGACCCGCACCCCGCCCCTGCGCCGCGTCGCCGCGGTGCTCGGCGCCCTCGCGCTCGGAGCCGGCATGGCCGCCGGCTCGGTCGCGCTGGCCGCCCCTGCCGCGGCGCACGGCGCCGTGTCCGACCCGCCCGCGCGCGTCTACGGCTGCTGGGACCGCTGGGCCAGCAACCACACCAACCCCGCGATGCAGACGCAGGACCCGCAGTGCTGGGACGCGTGGCAGGCCAACCCGCAGGCCATGTGGAACTGGAACGGGATCTACAAGGAGGGCGCGAACGGGAACCACGAGCAGTCGGTGCCCGACGGGCGCCTGTGCTCGGCCGACAACGACCTGTACGCCGCGGCCGACGACCCCGGCCCGTGGCGCACGACGCCCAAGCCGTACGACTTCCGGCTCACGGTGCACGACCCGTCCAACCACGGCGCGGACTACCTGAAGATCTACGTGACCAAGCAGGGGTACGACGCGCTCACCGAGCCGCTCACGTGGGCGGACCTCGAGCTCGTCAAGACCACCGGGCGGTACGCGCCGTCCAGCCCGTACGTCACCGACGTGAGCATCCCGCGCGACCGCACGGGCCACCACGTCGTCTTCACGATCTGGCAGGCCAGCCACCTCGACCAGCCGTACTACCAGTGCAGCGACGTGACGTTCGGCGGCACGACGACCCCGACGCCGACCCCGACACCCACGCCGACGGCGACGCCCACGCCGACCCCGACGCCCACCCCGACGCCGACGGCCACGCCGACGCCGACCCCCACGCCCACCCCGACCCCGACCCCGACGCCCACGCAGCAGCCCGTCGGCGGCTGCACCGCGACGGTCCAGGTGGTCAGCACGTGGACGGGCGGCTACCAGGCGACCGTGACGGTCACGGCGGGAACGTCCGCGATCAGCGGCTGGCAGGCCACCGTGGCCGGCGCGACCATCACGCAGGCGTGGAACGGCACGGCCTCCGGCAGCACGATCAGCTCGGCGTCGTGGAACGGCGCGCTCGCACCCGGCGGCACCGCGTCCGCCGGGTTCCTGGGCAGCGGCAGCCCGAGCGTCCTGACCGCGACCTGCAGCGCGACCTGACCGGTCCGCACCGGGCCGACGACGGGGCCGCACGTCCGACGGGACGTGCGGC
>JAEYNO010000440.1 GCA_023412515.1 Actinomycetes bacterium | reverse complement strand
GACGCGACGCGGTCCGACGCGGCCCGACGCGACGCGGTCCGACGCGGCCCGACGCGACGCGGTCCGACGCGGCCCGACGCGACGCGGTCCGGGTCAGTCGGCGCGGACGACCGTCTCGGCGAGCGTGCGGCGCAGCAGCGGCCGCGACGCCTCGGTGGCCAGCAGGACCAGCGTGATGCCGACCACCAGGCTGCCGACGAGCAGCAGCAGCCCCGCCGGCGCGGACACGATCATCTGCCCGAACAGCGGGAAGAACATGACGAACGACGCGAGCGCCGAGCCCACCGACGTGAACAGCAGCGGTGCGAGCACCTCGCGCCGGCGCACCTGGTCGAACAGGTCGTCCGGGACGCCCGCGAGCCGCGCGAGCGACAGCTCGCGGCGCCGGTCGAGCACGGCCGCGGCCTGCGCGATCCCGGCCGACACGGCCGACAGCAGGAACGTGATGGCCAGCGTGAGGATCGCCCCGGTGCGGATGTCGGACATCTGCATGACCGCGTCGGGGTCGTCCTGCCCCGCGAGCGACACGAGCGCCGGCACGGCGGTGAGGCACCCGGCGACGAACGACGCCAGACCCAGCCCGCCGACGATCCGCCACATGGCCTTGGGGTCGTCGAGCAGGCGGCGCGCGGCCAGCAGCTGCGCGGGCGTGCGGGCGCGGCGCAGCCGCACGCGTCCCATGACGCCGAGCACCCACGGGCCGATCGCGTTCATCGCGAGGAACGCGACGGCGAGCATGCCCAGCAGCATGACCACGAGGATCGCGGCGAACATCTGCCCGTTCATCGACACGAACATGAACCCCGCGACCGCGGCGAGCGCCACGACGACGCGGACCGCGGTGAGCCCCGGCTTCGTCTCGCGCCGCGCGACGCCCAGCGGCGAGACGACGACGCGCCGCAGCGTGACGGCGCCGCTGACCGCGGCGAGCACGGGCACGACGAGCCACGCGAGCAGCACGACCGGCACGCCGACCCACAGGTCGCCGACCGTGAACGGGCGGCCCTGGAACGGGATCTGCGTCCAGACGCCCAGCAGCAGGCCGTACAGGCCGGTGCCGAGCACGGCGCCGATCAGCCCCTGCAGCGCGGTCTCCAGGAGCGTGAGCCCGACGACCTCGCCGGGCGTCGCACCGATGAGCCGCAGCGCCGCGAGGCGTGCGTCCCGGCGCGCGACGCCGAGGCGCGCCGCGGCGCCGCCGAGCGTGAGCAGCGGCACGACCAGCAGGATCGTCGCCGTGACGGCGAGCGTGACGTAGAAGCCGCCCATGTCGCGGTCGAACTGCGTGACGGGGTTGTCGGCGCGGTCGATGAACCCGAGCAGGGCCGCGACGACCGACAGCGTGAGCGCGGTCGTGACCGTGAACGCCGTGACGGCCAGGACTGTGGTGGTGCGCGAGTCGCGGCCGCCGGCGCGCTGCAGCCGGGGCGCGAGCGCCAGGACGGGGCTGATGCTCACCGCGCACCGCCGAAGACGTCGGAGACGCGCGCGGCGCCCAGGTCGTCGGGCAGCGTGCGGCCGGGCTTCTCGCCCGGGCGCGGGCCGACGCCCTCACCGGTCGTCGACCCGGGCGGCACGACGAGCCCGTCGCGCATGTCGATGCGGCGGTCGCACCAGGCCGCGACGTCGGCGTCGTGCGTGACGACCACGAGCGACGCACCCACGGCGCGCGTCGAGTCCACGAGGACCTTCATGACGTCGTGCCCGGTCTGCTGGTCGAGCGCGCCCGTGGGCTCGTCGGCGAAGACGACCTCGGGGCGCGTGATGAGCGCGCGCGCGACGGCGACGCGCTGCGCCTGCCCGCCGGAGAGCTCGCCTGGCCGGCGCCCCTCCGCGCCGGCCAGGCCGAGCGCCGCGAGCCACTGGCCCGCGGCGGCCTGCGCGTCGGACCGGGACGCCCCGGTGAGCATCGCCGGCAGCGCCACGTTCTCGAGCGCCGACAGCTCCGACAGCAGCTGGCCGAACTGGAAGACGAACCCGTAGCGCGTGCGCCGCAGCAGCGAGCGCTTCTTCTCCGAGAGCGCCTGCACGGGCTCGCCGCGCAGCGTCACGGTGCCGCCGGACGGCACGATGATGCCCGCGAGCACGTGCAGCAGCGTCGACTTGCCGGAGCCGGAGGGGCCCATGACGGCGAGCGACTCACCGTCGGCGAGGTCGACGTCGACGCCCGCGAGCGCGGTGGTCGTGCCGAAGCGGTGCACGAGCCCGCGCCCGGCGAGGCGGGGGGCCGCGCCGGTCCACGCGGACGTCACGGGCCGGGCCGCGTCGGGAGCCGTCCCGGCGGCGGGCGGCACGAGGTTTCCGGGGGCGGGTGTGGTCGGGTCGGTCATGGCACCCATCGTCCGGCGGGGGCGCGTGCTGCCGCGTCCGGCGTGGGTGTCGTCCGTGCGGGGCTGCCGTCCGTCCGCGGGGGGACGGCACGCGGGAGGCGGCACGACCTCGGTCGCACGTCGTGGTGCGGGGCGTCGGGGAGGTCCCGGAGGGGCGCGGCGCTCACTGCCGGGTCCGCGACGGCGCCTGCGGCCGGGCTCGTGCCCGGGCATGCGGCGCCTGCCGCCGGGCTCGTGCTTGGGCATGCAAGGACCCCCCGCACACCCGCCAGAGCTCACCTGCCCTTGCTGCCTTCCGGCCCTGGGGGGGTTCAGCGAGATGACGCCGCACGAGGGGTCTGCGCACCACCTTAACGCAGGCGACGCCGCCCCCGGGACCCGGGGACGGCGTCGCGCGCGGTCACGGCGTGACGGGAGGCAGGCGCTGCGTGGGCGGGCCGCCGTCGCCGTCCTCGGGGACGATGCGCTCGGTCGCCGGGCCGCCGCCCGCGGGGCCCGTCCGGCGC
>JAEYNO010000360.1 GCA_023412515.1 Actinomycetes bacterium | reverse complement strand
CCGCCGGAGCCTGACGTGGCCGCCGACGTGCGTCGCCCGCGGCCCGGTGAGCCCTGCCGGCCCGAGCGACGACGACCGGCGGGCCGGCGGGGCTGAGGTCCCGGACAGCATCTCACCGTCAGGACCGCAGTGCCGCGGCCGGCTCGATCCGGGCGGCCCTCCTGGCCGGGTGGAACCCGGCGAGCACACCCACCACCACGCCGGCGACGGGCGCGACGTAGAGCACCGTCGGGTCGAGCACCGGAGTCCAGCGCTGGAGCACCGACACCCCCACCACGACGAGCGTCCCGCACGCGGTGCCGACGAGGCCGCCGAGACCTCCCAGCAGCCCAGCCTCCACGAGGAGCTGCCCTGTCACGTGACCACGCGTCGCGCCCAGGGCGCGACGCAGGCCGATCTCGCCCGTGCGCTCCACCACCGCGACGAGCGTGGTGTTCGCGATGCCCAGGGCGCCGATGAGCAGCGCGACCGACGCCAGCGCCACGAGCAGCCCGTCGACGTTGCGCGTGACACCGGACCGCAGGTCGTCGGGATCGGGCGGCGCGACCGCCACCAGAAGGCCGGGTGCGTCGGGGCGCAGCGCGACCGGCGCCTGGTCGGCCACCACCTGGGCCGCTCCGACACGTGTCCGGACGAGCACGGTCGCGGGCGTCGACGGGTCCGGCGGGCCGTAGCGCTCGAGCGCGGTCGAGGCCGGCAGGACCACCGCGGACAGCAGCAGCGGCAGCCGTCGCGTGTCCGCGACGATCCCGACCACGGTGTACGCGTCGTCGCCGACGAAGACGGCGGGTCCCGTGTCGAGTCGCGTGATGCCGAGCTCGCGCGCGGCGGCCGCGCCGAGCAGCGCGACCCGCTCGTGCGCGTCCTCGGCGAACCGGTCGTACGCACGGCCCTCGGCGAGGGTGATCTGGGCGGCGTCGAGCGCCCCCGGATCGACGGCGACCACGCCCAGACGCACTCCCGAGGCGTCCGGCCGCGCCGACGTCGTGGTCCCGTCACCCACCGGCACCTGCCACCAGGTACCGGCCGAGACGACGCCGTCGACCGCCGCGAGACGGTCCGACGAGTCGGCCGGGAACGGCATCGACGGCGCGCCCGGCGGCGGGTTCTCGACGACCTGGACCTCCGTCGCCCGGACGACGGTGAACTCCCGCGAGATCTGACCGGCGGCGGTGGTCGTCAGGCCGAGCAGCGCGACGAAGCTGCCGATGCCGAGCACCGTGCCGAGCGCCGTGAGCGCTGCACGGCCGGGCCGCTGCAGCATGCCCGCGACCGACTCGGCTACGAGCTCTCGCACAGTCAGTCGTGGCTGCGGCAGCGTGCTCGCCGCGTCGTCACACGGTGCGCCGCCCCGACCCTTGCGCCAATCCCTCACCGGTCCGCCGCCGCACGCGCACACGTCGGCGCCTCCACGACGCCGTCCCGTAGCGTCACGCACCGCGATCCCTGCGCAGCGACGTGCGGGTCGTGCGTGATCGTCACGACCGTCAGACCGTCGGCGTGCAGCGTCGCGAGCAGCTCGAGAAGCATCTCGGTGTTCTCGCTGTCGAGGGCGCCGGTGGGTTCGTCGCACAGCAGGAGTCGCGGCGAGCCCGCAAGCGCGCGCGCGACCGCGACCCGCTGGCGCTCGCCACCCGACAGCGTCGACGGCAGCGCGTCGCGTCGGTGCGCCAGACCGACACGGTCCAGAAGATCCGCGGCGGTCCGTTCACGCTCGCGTCGCGGACGTCCCGCGTAGACGCCGGCGAGCGCGACGTTCTCGAGTGCCGAGCGATGAGGCAGCAGGTGGAAGGACTGGAACACGAAGCCCAGCCACTGCCCACGGATCCCGGTGCGCCGTCGCTCGTCGAGGCCCGCGACGTCGACGCCGTCGAGCCGATAGGTCCCCGCGGTCGGCCGGTCGAGCAGGCCCAGCACGTTGAGCAGGGTGGACTTGCCCGAGCCCGAGGGCCCGACGACCGTGACGTGCTCTCCGCGGTCCACCACGAGGTCGATCGGCCCCAGCGCGCGGACGACGGCGCTACCTGCGAACGTCCGCTCGACCGCGGTGAGCTCGACGATGGCGGTCATCGGCTCGTCGCGACGCGGTCGCCCGCGGCGAGGTCGCCGTCGACGGGCTCGACCTCGACGAACCCGTCACCCGAGACCCCGACCCGGACGACCACCTTGGTCTGGTCGCCGGACTCGTCGACCCGGACCACGTAGGTGCTGCGGTCGGCGGCGGCCACCACGGCCGCCACGGGCACGGCCAGCACCTCGCCCGCGCTGCTCGCCGACGCGATCGTCATGCGGAGGTCGGCGCCGGTCAGCGCCGGGTCGATCGGGCCGTCAGGTGTGACCGTGACCGTCGCGCGCAGGGCGCCGGTCTCGTCGGCGGCCGGCGCGCCGACGTCCGCGACGTGGCCGGTGGCCGTCCACCCCGTGCCCTCCTGGTCGAGGGTGACCACCATGCCAGGGCGGACGAGGCCGGCCTGCCCGGTGTCGAGGCGCCCCGTGACGAGGAGGTCACCGGCGCTGAGGACGGCGACCGGGTCGGTGGCGGTCGCGCCGAGGGGACCGGTCACGGAAACGACTCGCGCGGGGAGGACCGGGACGAAGGCGACCTCGGCTCGCGGGACGACCGGACCGTTGCTGCCCCGCACGCGGGCCAGCGCGGCGGCAGCGGCGTCGTGGTCGGCCGCCGCGCGGAGCCTCGCCCGTTCGAGCCCCGCGACGTCCGCACCCTCGGGCGTCGTCGGGTCCGCGCGACGAGCCGCGTCGAGGTCCGCGTCCGCGTCCTCGACGGCGCGGGCGGCCTGCCGGTACGCCTCTCGCGCTGCGATGACCTCGTCGCTCTCCGGCTCGCCGAGGCCGGTCGTCGCGGGCACCTGGTAGCCGATCCGTTCGTAGAGGTCGCGGACCGCCTGCTGCGTCCCGGGCCCGTACACCCCGGTCGCGTCCCTGCCGGTGCTGATGCCGATCGCACCGAACGCCTGCTGGAGCTGCGCGACGTCGTCACCCTCGTCCCCCGGTGCCAGGTCCCTGTAGGCGGGCACCTGGCCCGGCAGGATCACCACCGGGCGCCCCGAGAGGGTGACCAGCATGTCGCCCGCCTCCACCGTCCCGCCGGCCTGGGCACCGACGGCTGAGACGACGGGGGAGGCGTCGTCCCCGGACGGCAGGGGGATGGTCACGGGCGAGGACGCCACAGCGGTCCCGCGGGTCACCACGGACCGCTGAACGACCTGCTGGGTGACGTCGGCGGTCAGCACCGTCCGGAGCGGTGGTGCCGCTTCGGCCGCGAGGTCCTGCGGCGAGCGGATCCACCGGGTGGCCACGACCGCGGCGGCGAGCAGCAGGACCGTCCCCACGACGACCCACCACAGGGCGCGTCGCCGGCGCGCGAGGACGGTGCCCGCGCGGGCGGCCGTCACCCTCCCGACCGTGCGCCCGGGGCGCGGCTCGAGCTCGGCGCCCGGCGTCGTCATGGAGCGACGCCCGCGGCGAGCCGGACCCGCTCGTCCATCCACGACCGGTAGTCGGCGAGCGCTTCCGCGTGGCGCTCCGCGAGCCGCTCCTCCGCGGCGTACAGCGCCGCCACGTACGCGTCGGTGACACCACTGGTCTGCTTGCACGTGACATCGGCAACCGCCTGGGCGATGTCGTCGACGTCGTTCGCGAACGGCATGGGGAAGTCGTCGAGCGGGAACCCGGCGTCCGCCACGCACCGCCGCCAGACGTCCTTCGCGTCGAGGAAGTCCGAGTCCGCCTGGGCCGCAGCCCGAGCGTCGGCCCACAGCCGACCCAGGAGGTCGCGATCCTCGACCGGGCTGCCCAGCGTCGCGTCGAAGGCCTGGTCCACGCAGCCGCCGTCCTCGACGAGGGCGGCGTAGTACTCCGCCGACTGCTCGGGCCCTGCGACGGGCTCTCGCGGCGGCTCGGCGAGTCCGACGGCCTGGTAGCCACGCACGGCGGCCGCCGCCGGGTCGATCAGCCCGAGGTCGTCGCCCCAGTGGGTCACCGGTCGGGACGGCTCCTCGTCGACCTCCGGGACGTACTCGAAGCCGAGGCCCGCCATGCACGAGGTAATCAGGCGACCGGTGGCGGACGTGACGGTGTCCGACTCCTCGGCGCTCCACGCGAACGCGTCGAGCGGAGGGGGGCCGAAGCGTGCGAGGAGCCGCTCGTCCTCGGAGACGGCGCGGGGCGCGTCGGACGGCTCGGGCGACCACGCCGTGTCGCCCTCACCGGGAGTGACGAACGCAGGACCCGACGGCGTGGTGGAGCACGCACCTGCGAGCAGCACGAGTCCGATCATGAAAGTTCCTCGGGTGCGCATGACGTTTCCTTTCGGCACGGCACTGCCGGGTGGTCGAGGGTCGACCACCCGGCTCGTTCGGACGCGCCGCGGTCAGCCGATGAAGTAGTAGCCGCTGAATCCGGTGACACCCGTGGTGTTGTTGGTGTTCTTGACCCAGATCAGCGACGTCCCTGTGCCGTACCGGGAGTTGCTGTAGCTGTAGGAGGTGCCGTACAAGGTCACGGGCAGGGTGATGCGTGTCGCCCCCTGGCCGGGGTAGCCCAGCCCCAGGCGCGTCGCCGTCCCGCTGTAGTTGTCACGGATGGCGATCCCGCTCTGCAGGTAGTCGACGGCGGTCGCCGGAGCGGCGGCCGCCACTCCGGTGGCAACCAACGAGAACGCTACAACGAGCGCAGAGATCCGCTTCTTGAACATCGTGCCCCCTGTCATTCAGCACCGAGGCCGGACGCTCGGCGACGTCCGTCACCCTAGCGATCCTGAATGCCGTCCGTGCCCGATTCGGGTGACCTTTTCCGCGGCACGACCGACGCATGGTGCACAGGCACCATTCCTCAGGCGTCGGCGTCGGTCGGGTTGCAGCGCGTGGCGATCAACGTGCCCGTCCCGACCTCGGGGCGCCACGGCTCGAGGTTCCACGACGCCTTGTCGGGGGCGCCGAGCACGTGGCACCACAGCTGCGCGCGCATGGTGGGCGTGGCGGCCTCCGGCTCGGTCGCCTCGAGCTGCGACTCCAGCGCGCGCTGCGCCGCGAGGCTGCCGCCGCGCACCCACGGCGCCGGGACCACCGCGAGCGAGCGACCGCCCTCGGCCTCGCCCCACGTGGCCGACGCGAGCGCCACGGTCCCGACCTCGAACGACACCGCACCGCCCGCGTCCGCCGCACCGTCCGTGGCCGTCCCGACGCGCAGCGCCAGCACGTCGCCCTCGATCTGCCAGGACGCCGCCCGCCCCTCGCCGGCCGGGCGGCCGAGCGCGACGAGCACGTCCCCGCCGGCCCCCCGGAGCACGGCGGAGCCGTCCGTCTCGAGCGCGACACCGCCACCCGCGGGCGCCGCGACCCACGCCGCGGGGTCCCCGCCGGCCGCCACGGCGTACGCGGCAGCGCCGTCCTCGCCCGGGACGACGTCCACCGTCGCGTCGTGCGGCGCGGTCAGCAGGTGACCCCGTCCGGCGTCGCCGAGGGGATGCCCGCGCTGCCGCACGACCTCGCCGTCGGGCCGCGCGTCAC
>JAEYNO010000261.1 GCA_023412515.1 Actinomycetes bacterium | reverse complement strand
ACGCCGCACCCCGCGTCGACGGACACCCGCACGGCGCGACGGACAGCGGCGCGCGGCTGTCCCTCGTCGGCCCGGCCGTCCGTCGGCGGCGGGAGCGCTGCGCGGCTCGGCTGCGGCTGCCGTCAGCCGGGGACGACCACGCCCGCCTCGTACGCTGCGACGACGAGCTGTGCGCGGTCGCGGCGCGCGAGCTTGCGCAGCAGCTCGGACACGTGGGTCTTGACCGTCTGCTCGCCGATCCCGAGCTTCGCGGCGACCTCGGCGTTCGACAGCCCGCCCGCGACGACCGTCAGCACCTCGCGCTCGCGGGGCGTGAGCCGGTCCACGCCCGGCACCACGCGGCGCGGCAGGGCGTCGACGTCGGCCAGCAGGTGCCGCGCCACCCTCGGTCCCAGCAGCAGCGCGCCCGCAGCGACGAGGCGCACACCCTCGACGAGCCTCGCCGCGGGCACGTCCTTGAGCAGGAACCCCGAGGCGCCCGCCTCCAGGGCGCGCGTCACGTACTCGTCGAGGTCGAACGTCGTCAGCACGATCACGTGCGTGCCGGGGTGCGCGGCGCGGATGCGCGCTGTCGCGGCGATCCCGTCGAGCCGGGGCATGCGCACGTCGACGAGGGCGACGTCGGGCCGCGTCGCGCCGACCAGCGTCACGAGCTCGACGCCGTCACGGGCGGTGCCGACGACCTCGAGGTCGGACGTCGCGCCGAGGATCGTCGTGAAGCCCTCGAGGACGACCGGCTGGTCGTCGGCGACGACGACCCGTGTCACGGCGCGTCGAGGGGCAGGGTGACCACGAGCACGAACGTACCGTCGTCGACCTCGGTGCCCACGGAGCCGCCCAGCGCCTCGACGCGTTCGCGCATGCCCGTGAGCCCGTGCGCGGGCGTGCCCGTCGCCCCCCCGGCGACCGCGTTGGTCATGCGGAAACCGACGCCCCCACCGTCCGCCGCCAGGACGAGGCGGACCGCCGCGTCGCGTGCGTGCCGTCTCGCGTTGCTCAGACCCTCCTGGACCGCCCGGTGCAGCACGTGCCCGACCCCGCCGGCGAGGTCCGGCCACCCGCCCTCCACCGTGACGTCCTGACCGGCGCCCCGTGCCGCTGCCACGAGCGCCGGGACGTCGGACGCGCCGGACAGCGGCTCGAGCGGTGCGTCGTCGCCGCGGCGCAGCACCGTGAGCACGTGCCGCAGCTCGGCCAGGGCGGTGCGTGCGTCGTCCGCGATGCGCGCGAACGCCTGCGCTGCGCGGGGATCCAGGTCGGGGACGGCGTAGGGCGTGCTCTCGGCGCGGACGGCGACGAGCGACACGTGGTGCGCCACCACGTCGTGCAGCTCCCGGGCCAGGCGCGTGCGCTCGGTGACCAGGGCGCTCTCGGCGCGCGCGTCGTCGGCCGCGGCCACGGCCCGCCGCGTACGAGCCCCGGCGGTGCGCAACGCGTGCCCGAGCCAGGCGGCGAGGACGAGCGCACCGGCGGCGTACGCGGCCAGGCCCAGCCCCGACTCAACGCCCGCGAGGCCCGTCGACGGGTAGCCCGGACCGTGCGGGAACAACGCGGGCATGCCCCCACGACCCGTCGGGTCGAACCCCTGAGCCCAGGCGACGCCGATCGCGCCGGCCGCCGCCCAGGGGACGAGCGCGACGAGAGGGCGGGACGTCGCGACGACCACCGCGACCGCCGCGACCGCGAGCCACGACGACGCGAGAGCCGTTCCGTACAGGGGGACGAGCGCGAACGGCACCAGTGCGGCGATCGTCGCGAGCCACGGCAGGCGGACGGCGAGCAGCACGGCGACGACCCCGAGCAACCCGGCGACGGTCGCCACGAGGCCGAACCGGTGCTCGTCGCTCGACGCCCAGCCCTGGCGCACGAGCGCCTCCGCCCAGGAGCGGCCGCCGACGGCGTCGGGCAGGAACAAGGGGGTGGCCGCGAGCAGGACGGCGACCGCGAGTGCGAGCACCAGTGCGGCCACGCGCGTCAGCAGCACCGCGTGGTCGAGACGTCGCCAGCGGTCGGCCAGCCACACCGCGACCGGCGGAGGAGGGGCGGACCGGTCTGCGACGGAGGAGCTCATGCCCCCGATCGTGGCGGCGCGGCCCCGCCGAGCCCACCCCCGGCGGGGTGAGGGTCCTCCCTCCTGCGAGGGAGGGTCGCGGGTCGCGGGTCAGGCGGGCGCGAGCGCCATGTCGAGCGCCGCGCGGACGAGGGCGCGGCGGTCCGGGGTCGGCGGGAGCGTGTCGGCCAGCTGGTCGGCGCCGACCACCGTCGCGAGGCAGACCACGGCGCGTGCCCGGGCGACGTCGCGTGGCAGCCCGAGGGCGGCGAGGAGGGTCGCGACGTGCTCGACCCGGCGTGCGGTGACGCGGCGCACGGCGTCCTGCACACCCTCGCCGGCGGCTTCGAGGTAGAGGTGTCGCTCGCCGGCCCGGTCGGTGCCGCGTGCGGCGACCTCGGTGAAGAGCGCCGTGAGCCGGGCGCGGGCGTCGTCGCCGGAGGTGGTGCGCGCGATGACGTCGTCGGTCTGCTCGGCCTCCCACCGCGCGACGACCGCGTCGACGAGCGCGCGGCGGTCGGTGAAGTGCCAGTAGAAGGAGCCCTTGGTCACGCCGAGCGCGCGGGCGACGGCCTCGACGCGGACGGCGGCGAGCCCGCCGGTGCGGAAGGTCGCGACCGCGGCCTCGACCCACCGCTCGCGCGTGACGCGGGCCCCGGCGTCCGCGCGCGATCGTGGGGGAGGGGCTGACGACGGCACGTCCGTACGCTACCGTACGGAAATCCATACGCCACCGTACGGAGGGCTCGTGACGACCGACGCACCCCCACCCGCATCTCCGCCCGAGCCCGCTCCCCCGCCCGCGCCCGCGCCGACGGTCACGCCCGGCCTCGTCTCGCTCGCGCTGCGCGACCTGCCGCGTCCCGACTACTGCGACGTCACCGTCGTGCCCCTGCCCGCGGGCGCGTCGGACGACCCCGCGGCGTGGGCCCGGGCGGTCTTCGACGTGCGGCGCGGCCCGCGGTGGGTGCTCGTGCTGCTCGCGCTGCGACAGGTCGCCGTGCGCCTGATCGGGCTGCCGCCGGCCCCGCGCGACACCTTCGCGGTGCGCGAGGTCCTGGGCGAGGAGGCGCTGCTGGCGTCCGACGACCGCCACCTCGACTTCCGGGTCGGCGTGGGCGTTGACGCGGAGCGGTCGCTGCTCCGTGTGGTCACGGCGGTGCGGCTGCACGGCTGGCGCGGTCGCGCGTACTTCGCGCCGGTGCGCCTCGCCCACCCCGTCGTCACGGCCGCGATGGTGCGCTCGGCCCTGCGCCGCCCGCCGCGGCGCTGACCGGTGGACCGGCGCCCGGGTCCGGGGCGTGGGCACCGGTGGCGTCACCGCCGGGGGACCGGGCCACAATGGGGCGTGACCACCGACCGAGCGCCGCGCGTCGCCATGCTCTCGGTGCACACGTCGCCGCTCGACCAGCCCGGCACGGGTGACGCCGGCGGCATGAACGTGT
Source organism: Actinomycetes bacterium (assembly GCA_023412515.1). Classification (GTDB taxonomy): domain Bacteria; phylum Actinomycetota; class Actinomycetes; order Actinomycetales; family Cellulomonadaceae; genus Cellulomonas. The sequence continues at coordinate 756 of JAEYNO010000261.1, read as the reverse complement.
ACGTGCTGGAGCTCGCGCACGCGCTCGCGGCGCGGGGTGCGCGCGTCGAGGTGTTCACGCGCGCGACGCGGTCGGACGTGCCGGAGACGGTGGTCCTCGACGGCGCCGACGCCGCCGGACGTGCGCTGACCGACGCCGACGCGCGGGACGTGCTGCTGGCCCACGAGGTGCCGCCGGGCGTCACGCCGCCCGTGCTGGTGCACCACGTACCAGCGGGGCCGTTCGAGGCGCTCGACAAGAACGACCTGCCCGGCGTGCTGTGCGGCATGGCCGCGGGCGTGCTGCGTTCCGAGGCGGCGCGCCGGCCCGGCTGGTACGACGTCGTGCACTCGCACTACTGGTTGTCGGGCCAGGTGGGGGCGATCGCGGCGCAGCGCTGGGAGGTGCCGCTGGTCCACACGGCGCACACGCTCGCGAAGGTCAAGAACGCGAGCCTGGGCCCGGGAGACGCACCCGAGCCGAGCGTGCGCGTGGTCGGCGAGGAGCAGGTCGTCGCGGACGCCGACGCGCTGGTCGCCTCGACGCCCGTCGAGGCGCGCGAGCTCGTCGAGCTGTACGGCGCCGACCCCGAGCGCGTGCACGTCGTCGAGCCGGGCGTGGACCTCGACCGGTTCCGGCCCGCCGGCCCCGGTGGGCGGGCCGACGCGCGGCGCCGCCTGGGCCTGCCGCCCGACCGTCCGATCGTCCTGTTCGCGGGCCGTGTCCAGCCGCTCAAGGCGCCTGACGTCCTGGTCCGCGCGCTCGGCGTGCTGCGGG
>JAEYNO010000256.1 GCA_023412515.1 Actinomycetes bacterium | reverse complement strand
GGCCGCGCAGGATGTCGATCGTGAGCGCGATCGACGGCTCGGCGACCTGGATCGGCTGGAAGCGGCGCTCCAGGGCGGCGTCCTTCTCGATGTACTTTCGGTACTCGTAGAGAGTGGTGGCACCGATGGTCTGCAGATCACCGCGGGCCAGCTTCGGCTTCAGGATCGACGCGGCGGCGATGGCCCCCTCGGCGGCACCGGCACCCACGAGCGTGTGCAGCTCGTCGATGAACAGGATGATGTCGCCGCGGGTGTTGATCTCCTTGAGCACCTTCTTGAGGCGCTCCTCGAAATCACCGCGGTAGCGGCTGCCGGCGACCAGCGATCCCAGATCCAGGGTGTAGAGCTGCTTGTCCTTCAGCGTCTCGGGGACCTCGCCGTGCACGATCGCCTGGGCCAGGCCCTCCACGACGGCGGTTTTGCCGACGCCGGGCTCGCCGATGAGGACGGGGTTGTTCTTGGTGCGGCGCGAGAGCACCTGCACGACGCGGCGGATCTCGGCGTCGCGGCCGATCACGGGGTCGAGGCGCCCCTCGCGGGCGCGCTGCGTGAGGTCGACGCCGTACTGCTCGAGCGCCTTGTACGTGCCCTCGGGGTTGGGGCTCGTCACGCGCCCGTTGCCGCGCACGGTGGGCAGCGCGGCGACGAGCGCGTCGCGCGAGGCACCCGCGGCGCGCAGCGCGTCGGCGACGCCGGACTGCCCGGCGGCCAGGCCGATGAGCAGGTGCTCGGTGGACACGTAGTCGTCGCCGAGCGAGCGGGCCTCGGCGTTGGCGGCCTCGAGCGCGGCGGCGGTCTGGCGCGACGCGCTGGGCTGGGCGACCGATGAGCCCGTCGACGACGGCAGGTTGACGAGGATGCCGCGCACGGCGCGTCCGAGCGCGCCGCGGTCGGCGCCCACGGCGTCGAGCAGGCCGTTGGCGACGCCGCCGTCCTGGCGCAGCAGCGCGTCGAGGACGTGGGCCGGCTCGAGCTGGGGGTTGCCGGCGGCGCTCGCGGACTGGATGGCGTCGCCGAGCGCCTCCTGCGAGCGGGTCGTGAACTTCGCGTCCAAGGGTTCCTCCTGTGCGGTGCGCGCACGTCGTCGGGATGTGTCTGCCAGTCCCAACCGCTGACGAACTTGAGTCTATTCCGCTCAACTTCGTTCGTCGCGCGCGCGGGCGTACCGCCCCGGGGCTGGAACGCACGCAACGCCTCGCGCGGGGTGCGCCCGATAGGTTCGACGGGTGGACCACGGCACCGACCCCACCGACCTGCTCGCGGCCGCCGACCGCCTCGCCCGTGACGTGGGGGTCGACCCGTGGCGCGCCCTCATGCTCGTCATGACGGACCACCTGCGACGGCTGGAGCTGCCGGCTGCGGCCGCTGCCGCCCTCGACGTCGCGCGGCACCACTGGCAGGGCCGGCTCGACCCCGCAGGGCTGGCGCGCGCCAAGGTCGCCTGCTGGGCCTACCTCGACGAGGCCTTCGAGCCCGGCACCGACCTGCGGCACCGGGCGGGCCGCCTCACCCGGGCGACCTTGTGCGTGCTCGAACCGGGCGGCGGCGACGACGCACGCGGCGACCACGCGGAGTGGTTCGCCGTGATGCTCGCGGACGCGGACGGGCGCGGCTGACGAGGCGCCCCGAGCCGTCGACGCCACGTCACGCCGTCGTCACCGCCCCGCCACCGGCGGCTCCTAGCGTCGGGCGCGACCGACGAGCAGAGAGCAGGGCACCGATGACCCTCACCATGACCCTCGTCCGCCACGGGCGGACCCACTTCAACGCGCGCCGCATCCTGCAGGGACGCTGCGACTCGCCCCTCACGCGCGACGGGCGCGCGGGCGTGCGGACCACCGCGCGCCACCTGGCCGGCACGCCGTTCCGCGCCGCGTGGGCGTCGCCGTCCGGGCGCGCCGTCGCGACGGCCGTCGAGCTGCTGCGCCACCACCCCGACGTGCCGCTGCGCACCGACCCCGGGCTGCTGGAGTACGCGTTCGGCGTGTATGAGCAGAAGGCCGAGCGCGTGCTCGACGAGGTCGTCGCGTGGCCCGACCTCGTCGCCGACGTGCTCGCCGGCACGCACCCCGGCCTGCCGGGCGGCGAGAGCGGGCGCGACTTCATGGACCGCACGCGCGACGTGTTCGCGCGCATCGCCGCGACGCACGACGAGGGTCACGTCCTCGTCGTGGGCCACGGCCTCGCGCTCGGCGCGTACCTCGCGACCGTCGACGACGTGGGCCTCGTGCCGCTGCCGAACGCGTCGGTCTCGACCGTCGAGGTCGAGCGCGACGGGTGCGTGCGGCTGACGAGCGTCGCGGTCGACGTCGCGCAGCAGGGGCACGTCGCCGCGCGGCCGATGCGCGCCGAGGTGCCCGTCTCGTCCGTCGCCTGACGACGCCGCCGCGGCAGCAGCCGCACGGTCGGCCCGCCCGGCCGGACCCGGTCACCGACCACTGCCCGGCCGGGCGCGCGGCGACGGCCTCGACCCCTCAGACCTCCGCGACCCGCCCGACCTCGTCGCGCAGCTGCTCGGCCAGCCGCGCGAGCCCCGCGTCACCGGCGGCCTGCGCGATCGCGACGACCTGGCCGTCCATCTCCTGCATGACCTCGCCGAGCCCCGCGAGCACCCGCACGCCGTGCGTCGCGGCCTGCTGGGCCGCCGCCACGTCGGCCGCGATCCGGTCGGACGACGCGGCGGCCTCGTCCGCGAGCCGCCGCACCTCGCCCGCCACGACCGCGAACCCCGCACCCGCGTGCCCGGCGTGCGCAGCCTCGATGGTCGCGTTCAGCGCGAGCAGCCGCGTGCGGGCCGCGACGTCGCGGATGACGCCCGCCGCCTCGCCGATGCGGCGCGAGGTGTCCTCGAGCGCC
>JAEYNO010000190.1 GCA_023412515.1 Actinomycetes bacterium | reverse complement strand
GCGTCGCGCCGTCGGTGGGCTCGGCCGTCGGCGTCGGCGTGGGCTGCACGGCCCCGTCGTCGCCGGGGTCCGGTGCGTCCGGGTCCACGCCCGTGCCCGGGTCCGGTGCGCCGGCGTCACCCGCGTCCGCGCCCGAGTCGCCCCCGAACACCTGGTCGAGCGCGCCGTCGAGCGTCTCGGCGTAGCCGATCTCGTCGCCGAACGACACGAGCACGCGCTGCAGCAGCGGGTACGTCGTGCCCGCCGACGCCTGCACGTACACCGGCTGGACGTACAGCAGACCGCCGCCGACCGGCAGCGTCAGCAGGTTCCCGCGCCGCACGGTCGAGTCGCCGCGCGCCAGGATGTTCAGCTGCTCGGACACGGTCGGGTCGGCCGTGAAGTTCGCCGCCGCCTGGCCGGGACCGGGCACGGTCGAGTCGCGCGGCAGCTCGAGCAGCCGCATCTTGCCGTAGTCCTCCGCGACCTCGCCCGGGGTGTTGCCGGCCTCGGCGTCGACCGCGAGGTACCCGGTCAGCACGTTGCGGGCCGTCGAACCACCCGGGATGAAGGTCGACATCAGCGAGAACCGCGCCTGGTCCTCGCCCGGCATCTGCAGCGTCAGGTAGTACGGCGGCTGCGGGACGTCCGAGTTCGTGACCGTCGGGTCGGCGGGGTTCTGCCAGAAGTCGTTGCCGGAGAAGAACTCGGCCGCGTTGGTCACGTGGTACTGCCCGAGCAGCGCGCGCTGCACCTTGAACAGGTCCTCGGGGTACCGGATGTGGCTCATGAGGTCGCCCGAGATCTCGGACATCGGCTTGAGCGTCGTCGGGAAGACCTCGGTCCAGGCCTGCAGGATCGGGTCCTCGGCGTCCCACGCGTACAGGTCGACCGACCCGTCGTAGGCGTCGACGGTCGCCTTCACCGAGTTGCGGATGTAGTTCACCTGCTTGGGCAGCAGCGCCTGCACGCTCGCGCTGCGCTCGGTGAGCGAGTCGGTCGTGGCGTCCTCGAGCGACCGGACGGCGGCGTACGGGTACTGGTCCGACGTCGTGTAGCCGTCGATGATCCACTTGACGCGGCCGTCGACCACCGCGGGGTACACGCGGCCGTCGAGGTCGAGGAACGGCGCGACCTTGGCGACGCGGTCGCGCGGGTTGCGGTCGTACAGGATCTGCGAGTGCTCGTTGACGCGCTCCGAGAACAGGATCTGCTCGTCACCGAACTTCAGCGCGTACAGCAGCTTCTGCCACAGGTTGCCGACCGACGGGCCCGCCGACACGTCCTGCGTCGGGAACCGGTACTGCACCGACCCCTGCCCGCCCTCGTCGTCCGGGTAGTCGAACTCCCAGCCGTTGCTGCCCTCGGGGCCACCGACGATCGAGTACGTCGGCGACTGCTGGCCGAAGTAGATGCGCGGCTCGTACTCGCCGAGCTGGCCCTGCGAGGGGATGCCGCCCTCCCAGAACGCCGGTGCGCCCCGCGCGCCGCGCGTGTTGCCGTACGCGGCGACCACGCCGAACCCGTGCGTGTAGACCGTGGTGTCGTTGGTCCAGTTCCGCTGGCCCGCGTTGAGGCCGTTCTGGTCGAGCTCGCGCACGGCGATCACGGTGTCGCGGCTCTCGCCGTCGATCGTGTAGCGGTCGACCGCGAGCGAGTCCGGGAAGCTGTAGAAGCCGCGGATCTGCTGCAGCTGCTTGAAGGACGGCGACACGATGTTCGGGTCCAGGAGGCGGATCGACGCGGTCGTCTCGGCGTTCGCGCGCAGCGCGCCGGGCTCGGCCGTGACGTTCGCGTCGTACTCGCTGGTCTCGACGTCTTCGAGCCCGTACGCCGCGAGCGTCGCGTCGATGTTGCGCTGGATGTAGTCCGACTCCGCGTCCTGCTGGTTCGGCTGCACCTGGAACCGCTGGACGATCGCGGGGTACACGCCGCCGACGACGATCGCGGCGACCACCATGAGGCCCACGCCGATCGCGGGCAGGCGCCAGTTGCCGGAGAACGCGGTCGCGACGAACGCCGCGGCGACCACGATCGCGGCGACCGCGAGGATCGCCCGCGACGGGATCACGGCGTTGACGTCGGTGAACCCGGCGCCCTGCCAGCGCTGCTCGCCCGTCTGCTGCTTGGTGAGGATCGAGTAGCGGTCCAGCCAGTAGTTCGCGGCGACGAGCAGCAGCACGAGCGCACCGAGCACCGACAGGTGGACGCGCGCGGCGCGCGTCGTGCGCGGCGTGCCCTGGCCGCCGCCGACGCGCAGGCCGCCGTACAGGTAGTGCGTCGCGAGCGCCGCGATGCCGGACAGCACGACGACCGCCATGAGGAACGACACGACGAAGCGCAGCCCGGGCAGCGTGAAGAGGTAGAAGCCGAGGTCGATGCCCCACTGCGGGTCGACCGTGCCGACCTCGCCGCCGCGCATCCACAACTGCACGGTGCTCCACTGCTGCGACGCCGCACCGCCCGCGAACAGGCCCAGCACGACCGGGCCGACGATCAGCACGAGCCGGCGCAGCGGCTCGATCGCCTCGCGGTACTGGTCGAGGTTCGCCTGCTCCTGCGTCGACGGCGCGTACACCGGGCGGGCGCGGTACGCGAAGCGCAGCGAGAACCCGACGCCGGCCGCCATGACGGCGAACCCGGCGACGAAGAGCAGACCGCGCGTGACCCACTCGGTGCGCAGCACCTCGAGGAAGCCGAGCTGCGAGAACCACATGACCTCGGTCCACACCTGCGCGAGGACGAGCAGCACGACGACGAGCGCGGCGAGCGTGACGAGGGTCGGGACCAGCGGGCCGCGCCGGCGCGGCGAGGCGGGTCGAGGGCGGGGCGGGGAGGCGAAGGTCACGGCGTGGCGGTCCTCGTCGTCGGTCGGCGGTGCGGGTGGGCTCTCGGGCGGGCGTGAGCGCCCACCGTGGCAACGGGCCCGGCGCGTCCCAGGTTCCCACACGGTGCGACGATGGTCGCGTGAGCACGCCTTCGACTCCCCCCGAGCCCGCCAGCACCCCCGAGGACCGCGCGACCCGCGCGCTCGCCGACGCGGTGCGCGAGATCGAGCACCACGTCGCCGCCGCGGGCTGGGACGCTCCCGTGCGCGTGTTCGCGCTCGTGCGCACGCAGGCCGCGCTGGCCGCCGAACCGGGGCTCGCCGAGCAGCTGGCGCCCGAGGTGCTCGCGGCCGCGCGGGCCGACGACCAGCACCTCACGTCGATCGAGCAGGAGGGCGTGCCCGCGGCCGAGGACCTCGAGCGCCTGCTCGGGGGGCTGTCGTGGCCCGCGACGGTGGACGGCGCGGCCGTCACGGTCGAGCGCGTCGTGCTGCCCCCGGGTGCGGAGGAGGACCTGCCCTCCGACCCCGACGCGGCGCTCGCGGCGCTCCTGGCGCACCCGCAGCGCCAGGACGTGCGTCTCGCGGTCGGCGTGCTGCGCGACGGCCCCGCGTGGTGCGCGGTCCGCACGCGCGCGCACGACGCGGACGACGCGGTCGGTCAGGGCCCGGACCTCGTGCCGGGGCTGGTCGAGGCCGTGCGCGCGACGCTGCTCTAGCCGGCGTCAGCCCGCGTCGGCCGCGGTGCAGGTCGGGAGGTCGTCGGCCGTGCCCGCGCCGATCGCGACCATCGCCTCGCGCGCCTCGTGCAGCGTCGCGACCCGCACGACCCGCAGCCCGTCGGGCACGTGGCCGACGACCTCGTCGCAGTTCGCGGCGGGCGCGAGGAACCACGTCGCGCCGTCGCGGGCCGCACCCGCGAGCTTCTGCCGGATGCCGCCGATCGGGCCGACCGCCCCCGTGACGTCCATGGTCCCGGTCCCGGCGATGTCCTGGCCGTTCGCCTCGTCCTCGGGGGTCAGCAGGTCCACGATGCCGAGCGCGAACATGGTGCCGGCGCTCGGGCCGCCGATCCCCTCGATGGTGATCTCGACGTCGACGGGCAGGTCGAACGACGGGTCGATGTAGACGCCGATCTGCGCTCCCCCGTCCTCGCGCTCGCCCGTCACCACCGGCACGTCCACCGCGGCGCCGTGCCTCGTGACCGTGAGCGTGACCGTGGCGCCCGGCTCGAGGTCGGCGAGCCGCTCGACGAGCGTCTGGTAGTCGGGGAGCGGCTCGCCGTCCAGCGCGGTGATGACGTCGCCCTCCTCGAGGCGTCCCTCGGCGTCGGTCCCCTCGACCGTGCCCGCGACCACGAGCGTCGCCGGGACCTCGTAGCCCAGCTCGGCGAGCGCCGCGACGGTCGCGTTCTCCTGCGACGAGACCATCGCGCCCGCGTTCGACTCGTCGATCTGCTGCTGCGTCACGTCCCGCGGGTAGACGACCTCCACGGGCTGCACGACCGACGAGGCGGAGAACCAGCCCCGCAGCACGTCGAGCAGGTACGCCGGGTAGCCCGGTCCCCCGCTGCCGGCGATCGTGGTGAGCCGCAGCTGCCCCGTCGAGGGGTACGTCTCGGCCCCCGTGACCTGGATCAGAGGTTCGCCGTCGACCTCGCCCAGGACGTCGCGCGTCGGCCCTGGGCTGTTCACGGCGTACGGCGCCGGCACCACCGCGAGGACACCCGCCAGCACGGTCGCGACGAGCATGCCGAACGACAGGACCAGCGCGCGCGGCGTGACGGCCTGCCGCGGGGCCTCGTCGTCCGCTGCGGCGTCGGCCGCGAACGGGTCGGCCGGCGGCTGCGTCGCGTCCGCGTCCGCGCCCGCCGCGGGCGTCGCGCCGGACGGCGTGCGCGTGCCGGACGGGTCGGGCGTGGGCTCGTGGTCTCGCACGGCACCGATCATCCACCACCACGCCGTGCGTGCCGCGCGCACGACGACGCGGCGCGTGTGCGCCGTCAGCGAACCCGGGCGCCCGGCGGCGTGCTCGCACAGGCCGCGCGGTTACCGTGAGATCTCCCCGGCAGCGCCAGGAGGCACGCATGAGCCCCGACGTCCCTTCCACCGACGGCCCCGACGGCGCCGGCCCCCAGCAGTGGGAGCAGATGCTCCGCGCGATGCTCGGACCCGCGGCCGACGACGCGATCCGCGAGATGCGCGAGCTCGGCGTGGACCCCGCCGCGATGGCCGCGGCCTCGGGCCTGCCCGCCGACCCGGCCGCGCTGCAGCAGGCGATGGCCCAGGTCCAGCGCATGCTCGCCACCTCGGGCGACCAGCCCGTGAACTGGCAGATGGCGCACGACCTGGCGCGCCAGCAGGCGGCGCTCGGCGGCGACCCGACGCTGTCGCCCGCGCGCGTCAAGGACGTGCGCGACGCCCTGTCGGTGGCCGAGCTGTGGCTCGACGCCGCGACCGAGCTGCCGCCGTCGACCGGTGCCACGCACGCCTGGAGCCGCGCCGAGTGGGTCGAGGCGACCCTGCCGACGTGGCGCGTGCTGACCGAGCCGGTCGCGACGTCGCTGTCGACCGCGCTCGCCGGTGCGCTCGGCCCCGCGTTCGGCGAGCTCGGCGGCGCGCTCCCGGACGGGCTGCCCGGCGGCACCGCGGCCGACCCGTCGCAGCTGCTGCGGGGCATCGGCTCGGCCGTGTTCGGGCTGCAGGTCGGCCAGGCGGCCGGGACCCTCGCGCGCGAGGCGTTCGGCACGACCGACATCGGTCTGCCGCTGCTCGAGCGGCCCGCGCCCGCGCTCGTCGCCGCCAACGTCGACGCGTTCGCCGAGGGGCTGGACACGCCCCTGGAGGAGGTGCGCCTGTACCTCGCGCTGCGGGAGGCCGCCGCGAGCCGGCTGTTCGCGCACGTGCCGTGGCTGCGCGCGCACCTGCTGGACGCCGTCGCGGAGTACGCGCGCGGCATCACGATCGACGTCGAGCACCTCGAGGACGCCGTGCGGTCGATCGACCCCACGGACCCGAGCGCGTTGCAGGCGGCCCTCTCGGGCGGCGTGTTCGCACCGCAGACGACACCGGCCCAGCAGGCCGCGCTGGCCCGCCTCGAGACCGCGCTGGCGCTCGTCGAAGGGTGGGTCGACGAGGTCGCCACCGCGGCCGCGACGCCCCACCTGCCGCACGCCGTGCCGCTGCGGGAGATGGTGCGTCGGCGCCGGGCCGCCGGCGGTCCCGCGGAGCAGGCCTTCGCGAGCCTCGTCGGCCTCGAGCTGCGCCCGCGACGCCTGCGCGACGCGGCGACGGTGTGGGCACACCTCGCGGCGACGCGCGGGATCGACGGACGCGACGCGGTCTGGGAGCACCCCGACCTCGTCCCGACGTCGGAGGACCTCGACGACCCGGCGGGCTACGACGCACGACGGCAGGCCGCCGTCGACGAGTCCGCCGACCTCGACCGCGCGCTCGCGCAGATCCTCGACGACGCGGACGGCGCGTCGGGCGGCGCGCCGGAGGACCGCCCCGCGGACTGACGCGCCACGGCGGCGGGCGCGGCCGCGCCGACGGCCCGGCTCCCGCCGCACGGGGGGGTAGCCCGTCAGGCGTCGGGTCCCTCGTCGACCTCGTCGGTCACGGCCGGGTCGTCGGACGGCTCGTCGTCGCGTGACCCCTCGGCGCCGTCGCGCGCGAACGCGCAGCCCTCGAGGAAGCCCCGTGCGCGCTGCGTGTGCGGGTACGCCTCGAGCTCGGCCCAGAACGCCTCGCCGTGCCCGGGCTGCAGCAGGTGGGTGAGCTCGTGCAGCAGCACGTAGTCGAGCACCCACCGCGGCATGCCCCGCACGCGGTCGGAGATCCGGATCGTGCCCTCGGACGGCGTGCACGACCCCCAGCGCCGCCCCTGGTTCGTCGACCACCGCACGCTCGTCGGCACGGCCCGCCCGCCCAGGTACCGGCGCGACAGCTCGGTCGCGCGCGCCGCGAGCTGCGCGTCCGACGGGCGTCGGCGGCGCTCCTGCGCCGCGAGCCGCTCGACCATGCGCGCGACCCACTCGCGCTCCTGCGCACGCGTGAAGCGTGCCGGGATGGCGACGACCGTGCGGCCGTCCTCGCGCCACGCGCTCACGGTGCGCGAG
>JAEYNO010000234.1 GCA_023412515.1 Actinomycetes bacterium | reverse complement strand
GCCCCGACGGCCCCCGCGGCGGTCGTCCCGCAGCCGCACCCCGCGCCCGAGCCGCCGGCCCCGGCGGCCGAGGCCGCCGAGGAGGTCGGCCACCTACGCGTCGGCGACACCGCGATCCGCGTCGACGTCGACCTGCTCGACGCGCTCATGCGCCAGGTGGGCGAGCTCGTGCTGGCCCGCAACCAGATCACGCGCCTGGCCGCCGCCGCGGACGACGTCACGCTCGTGCGCACGGCCCAGCGCCTCGACCTCGTCGCCGGCGAGCTGCAGGAGGGCGTCATGAAGACGCGCATGCAGCCCATCGAGCACCTGTGGTCCAAGATGCCGCGCGTCGTGCGCGACCTCGCGGCCACGTGCGGGCGCGAGGTCCAGCTCGAGATGTCCGGCGGCGACACCGAGCTCGACCGCAGCCTGCTCGAGGCCGTCAAGGACCCGCTCACGCACCTCGTGCGCAACGCGGTCGACCACGGCATCGAGGCCCCCGCGACGCGCGTCGCCGCGGGCAAGCCCGCCAAGGGCGTCCTCAAGCTCCGCGCGTACCACGCGGGCGGCCAGGTCGTCGTCGAGGTCGCGGACGACGGCAAGGGCATCGACCCGGTCGTCGTCGGCGCCAAGGCCGTCGAGCGCGGCCTGCGCACGCCCGCGCAGGTCGAGGCGAGCGCGCCCGGCGACCTGCTGCAGCTGCTGTTCCTGCCCGGCTTCTCGACCGCGTCGACCGTCACGAACGTGTCGGGCCGCGGCGTCGGCATGGACGTCGTGCGCACCAAGGTCGAGCAGGTCGGCGGCACGGTCGACGTCGAGTCGACCGTGGGCGTCGGCACGGTGTGGCGCCTGCGGATCCCGCTGACCCTCGCGATCATGCCCGCGCTGACCGTCGAGTGCGCGGGTGACGTGTACGCGGTGCCGCAGGTCAACCTGCTGGAGCTCGTCGCGCTCGACGCGCAGCGCGGCGGGACCGCGATCGAGCACGTGCACGACGCGCCCGTCTACCGGCTGCGCGGCGAGCTGCTGCCGCTCGTGTCGCTCACGGGCGTCCTGGAGATCCCCGACGAGGCGACCGAGGGGTCGAGCTCGGTGATCGCGGTCGTGCAGGCCGACCACCACCGGTTCGGGCTGCTGGTCGACCGCGTCCTCAACACCGAGGAGATCGTGGTCAAGCCGCTGTCGGCGCGCCTCAAGTCGATCGGCGCGTACGCCGGTGCGACGGTGCTGGGCGACGGTCGGGTGTCCCTGATCCTCGACGTGCAGGCCGTCGCGCGCCGCGCGCTGCACGGCGAGGTCGAGGCCGCCGCGCGCCGCGCGGGCGTCGAGGAGCAGGTCGACGACGCGGGCCGCGAGCAGGTGCTCGTGGTCGGCATCGGCGAGGGCCGCCACGTCGCGATGCCGCTGCAGCAGGTCACGCGCCTCGAGCACCTGCGCACCGACGAGGTCGAGCGCGTCGGTGGCCGCGAGGTCGTGCGCTACCGCGGCACGATCCTGCCGCTCGTGCGGCTCGACCGGATGCTCGGCGCGTACGGCGAGGAGGTCGAGGAGCTGCTCGTGGTCGTGCTGACGCGCGGCACGCGGGCCGTCGGCCTGGTGGTCCGCGAGATCGTCGACATCCTCGAGGACCGCGACGACCAGCACTCCGACGTCGAGGACATGGGCCTGCTGGGGTCCACCGTGCTCGGTGGCCGCGTCGTCGAGCTGCTCGACGTGCGGTCGGCGGTCCTCGCCGCCGACGCGGCGTTCTACGACGAGCCCGCGCAGGACCCGGACGGCGCGTCCGCGGTGCTGGGCGCCGACCTGGTGGGAGCGGCCCGATGAGCCAGTACGTCACGTTCACGCTCGACGGCACGCTGTACGGCGTCGACGTGCTGCGCGTGCAGGAGGCCCTGCGCTCGCACACGCGCACGCGCGTCCCGCTCGCGCCCGCCGAGGTCGCCGGCCTGGTGAATCTGCGCGGGCAGGTCGTCCTCACGATCGACATGCGCACGCGCATGGGGCTGCCGCCGCTCGCGGGCGACGAGCCGATGATGGTCGTCGTGCAGGTCGCCGGCGAGCCGATCAGCCTGCTGGTCGACGAGATCGGCGACGTCGTCGAGGTGGGGCCCGAGTCGTTCGAGGCGCCGCCGGACACGCTCGACCCGACGATGCGCTCGGTCGTGCGCGGCGCGCACAAGCTCGACGGGCGCCTGCTGCTCGTGCTCGACGTGGACGAGGCCGTCGCGGCCTGACCCCGCGTCACGGGCCCGCGCGGCCCGGCACCGCCCGCGGACGGGAGGTGGACCCCACCGGGGTTCACCTCCCGTTCTGCTCACACCCCGTGCTCGCCCGCCGATGGAGCGGTGCCGGGGGGAGTCGAGCAGGGCAGGGCGAGGGAGCAGCCATGGACACCACCAGCACGCGTCGTCGCGGGCTCCTCGGACGGTTCGCCGACCTGTCGGTGCAGGTCAAGATCCTGTGCGTCGTCGGGCTCGTGGGGGCCGCGGCCATCGGCAACGGCGTGTACGCGTACGTCGAGATCGACGGCGTCGCGGCCTCGATGAACGAGTTCGTGCAGACGGAGAACACGGTCGGCAGCGCGACCAGCGTCGTGCACGAGGACCAGCTCAAGGCCCGCATGATCGTCGCGCAGATCGCCGCGACGCGCGGCAACGAGCAGAAGCAGTGGGTCGCGCGGGTCGCGGCGAACGACGCCGAGATGAACGAGGCGCGCGCGGTCGTCGACGCGCACCCGCGGTTCCAGGACGACCAGCGGTGGCGGGACTTCTCCGACGGTCTCGACGCGTGGACGCAGGCCCGCGACACCACGATCGTGCCCGCGGCCCTGTCGGGCGACCCGGCCGCGTACGAGGCCGCGACCGACGACGTGAGCCAGCCGCTCGTCGACGCCTACCTCGAGCACCTCGACGCGTTCGAGGCGGCGTTCGAGGACTACCTCGCGACCGCCGCGGCCGACGCGCAGCGCGACGCTGACCGCGTGGGCCTGGTCGTGCTGGTCGTCGCGTTCGGCGCGGTGCTGCTCACGGGTGCGGTCGCGGCCGGCGTGGCCCGCCGCATCCGGCGCTCGGTCACCGAGGTGCAGGCGTCCGTCACGGCCATGGCGGCCGGCGACTTCACCCGCACGCCGCACGTCGTCGAGCAGGACGAGGTCGGCCGCATGGCCGCGTCGCTCGTCGAGGCGCAGACGGCGGTGCGCGGCACGCTCGCGGGGGTGGCGGAGTCGGCGGGGACGGTGGCGGCTGCGGCGGAGGAGCTGGCGGCGGCGTCGGGTCAGGTGGCGTCGGGGTCGGAGGAGACGTCGGTGCAGGCGGGTGTGGTGGCGGCTGCGGCGGAGCAGGTGAGCCGGAACGTGCAGGCGGTGGCGGCGGGGGCGGAGCAGATGGGGGCGAGCATCCGGGAGATCGCGCAGAACGCGTCGGAGGCGGCGAAGGTCGCGCAGG
>JAEYNO010000225.1 GCA_023412515.1 Actinomycetes bacterium | reverse complement strand
CGCGCTCGCCGCGCGCGGGCTCGCCGACTGACCGTGAGCACGGAGGCGAGCCCTCGCTCGACGAGCGCGCCCTCGGGCCGGGACCTACCGTGTGCGCGTGACGTTCAGCGAGGGTGGCAGCTTCGAGGGTGGCCGGGTCCGGCGGCGCGGTCGCGCGGGCGGCGTCGCGGCCGGCGGTGGGATCGTCGGGCTCATCGCCCTGGCGATCTACCTGTTCACGGGCCAGGACCTGTCCCCCGTGCTGCAGGGCGCGCAGCAGGGCGACGGCGGCGGTCAGGTGACCGAGGTCGGCGAGTGCACCGTCGAGCAGGCCAACACCGACCCCGTGTGCCGGTTCTCCGCGACGCTGCAGTCGCTCGACGCCTACTGGGCGACGGCGGTGCCGCAGGGCGTCGCGTTCCGTGCCCCGGGCGCCGACGAGTTCACGGGCGGCGTCAGCACCGGCTGCGGCCAGGCGTCGTCCGCGACGGGACCGTTCTACTGCCCGCCCGACCAGCGGATCTACCTCGACATCACGTTCTTCGAGACGCTGCAGCAGCAGTTCGGTGCGCAGGGCGGCCCGCTCGCCGAGATGTACGTGTACGCGCACGAGTACGGCCACCACGTGCAGAACCTCACGGGCGTGTTCGACCGCGCCGACCGCAGCGGCGGCGGCGCGGAGTCCGACTCGGTGCGGGTCGAGCTGCAGGCCGACTGCTACGCGGGTATGTGGGCCGGCGCGGCCACGCAGACGCCCCGCCCCGGCACGGACACGCCGTTCCTCGAGCCGATCACCGCCGAGCAGCTCGCGCAGGCGCTCGACGCGGCGGCGGCCGTCGGCGACGACCACATCCAGCAGCAGTCGGGCGGCGGCGTGAACCCCGACACGTGGACCCACGGGTCGAGCGAGCAGCGGCAGCGCTGGTTCACCACCGGCTACGAGCAGGGGTCGCTCGCGGCGTGCGACACGTTCGCGACCGACAGCCTCTGACCGGCGTCCCGACCACCGGGCCGACGCACGCGCGCCCCCGCACCGGTCCGGTGCGGGGGCGCGCGTCGTGCGTCAGATGTTGAAGCCGAGGGCCCGCATCTGCTCGCGACCGTCGGTCGTGATCTTCTCGGGGCCCCACGGCGGCATCCAGACCCAGTTGATGCGGAAGCCGTCGACGATGCCGTCGAGGGCCTGCGCGGACTGGTCCTCGATGACGTCGGTCAGCGGGCAGGCCGCCGACGTGAGCGTCATGTCGATGACCGCGGTGTTGGTCTGGTCGATGACGACGCCGTACACGAGGCCGAGGTCGACGACGTTGATGCCGAGCTCGGGGTCGATGACGTCGCGCATCGCCTCCTCGACGTCGGCGACCGTCGCGGCCCCCGCGGCCGCGGGGACGCCGTCGACCGCGGCGGGGGTGGTGGGTTCGGTGGTCATGCGTCCTCCGTCGTACGGGCACCGGACAGGATGAGGGCGTCGTCGAGCGCGACCCAGCCGAGCAGGGCGCACTTGACGCGTGCGGCGTAGCGGGAGACGCCCGCGAACGCGACGGCGTCACCCAGGGCCTCCTCCTCCGCCTCGTCGGCGAGCCCCGCACCCTGCGACTGCAGCATCGTGCGGAACGACGCGGCGAGCCGGTCGACGGTCGCGAGGTCCTGGCCGACGACCAGGTCGTGCAGCACCGACGTCGAGGCCTGCGAGATCGAGCAGCCCTGGCCCTCCCACGCGACGCCGCGCACGACGGGCGTGCCGCCGCTCGTGTCGACGTCGACGTGCAGCGTCACCTCGTCGCCGCAGGTCGGGTTCACCTGGTGCGACGTCGCGGCGCAGGTGCCGTGGTCGGCCGCCGCGACGCCGACCGCGCCGACGCCCTCGGGCAGGCCGCGGCCGTGGGGGAACTTCGCGTGGTCGAGGATGACCTGCTGGTACAGCTGCTCCATGGCCGAGCTCATGCGGGGCTCCCGTCCGTCGTCGTGCCGCCCGGTCCGAAGAACGCGCGGACCCCCGCGAGTGCTTCCCGGAACGCCGCGACGTCCTCGTCGGTCGTGTAGACGCCCGCGCTCGCCCGGGCCGTGGCGGCGACGCCGAACCGGCGGTGCAGCGGCTGCGCGCAGTGGTGGCCGACGCGCACGGCCACGCCGGCGTCGTCGAGCACCTGGCCGACGTCGTGCGCGTGCACGCCGTCGACCACGAACGACACGGCCGCGAGCCGGTCGCGGGTGTCGGTCGGGCCGATCACGCGGACGCCCGGGACGGACGCGACCGCGTCGAGCAGCAGCCCCGCGAGGTGCCGCTCGTGCGCCGCGACCGCGGGCATGCCGAGCTCCGACAGGTAGGTCGCCGCGCAGCCGAGCGCGACGGCCTGCGACACCATCTGCGTGCCGGCCTCGAACCGCTGCGGCGGCGGCGCGTACGTCGTCGCCTCCATCGTGACGACCTCGACCATCGAGCCGCCGGTCGTCACGGGCGGCATGGCCTCGAGCAGCTCGCGCCGCCCGTACAGCGCGCCCACGCCCGTGGGGCCGTACATCTTGTGCCCCGAGAACGCCGCGAAGTCGACGCCGAGCGCGCCCAGGTCGACCGGCAGGTGCGGCACCGACTGGCACGCGTCGAGCACGGTCAGCGCGCCCACCTCGCGCGCGCGGGCCACGAACGCCTCGACGGGCGTGACCGCGCCGGTGACGTTCGACGCGTGCGTGAACGCCAGCACGCGCGTGCGCTCCGTGACGACGGTCGCGAGCTCCTCGGTCCGCAGGCGGCCGTCGTCGTCCACGCCGATCCAGCGCAGCGTGGCGCCCGTGCGAGCCGCGAGCTCCTGCCACGGCACGAGGTTCGCGTGGTGCTCGGACTCGGTGACGACGATCTCGTCGCCCGGCGCGAGCGCGAACCGGCGCGCGGCCTGGCCCCCGCGCCCCGCGGTCGCGTTCGACATCGCGTACGCCACGAGGTTGATCGCGGCGGTCGCGTTCGACGTCCACACGAGCTCGCCGGGGGTCGCGCCGACGAACGCGGCGACGCGCGCGCGGGCGTCCTCGAACGCGTGCGTCGCCTCCTCGGCGAGCTGGTGCGCGCCGCGGTGCACGGCCGCGTTGCGCCGGGTGTAGAAGTCCTGCTCGGCGTCGAGCACGACCTCGGGCTTCTGCGAGGTCGCGCCCGAGTCGAGGTAGACGAGCGGGCGCCCGTCGCGCAGCGTGCGCTCCAGGAGCGGGAAGTCGGCGCGCACGGCGGCGAGCTCGGCGGCCGACAGGGTCGGCGCGAGCGGCTCGATCGTGCTGGTCATGGGGGTCCTCCGGGCGGACGGGAGGCGGCCGGCGGGGCGACCCCGCGGGGGCGCGGGGTCAGGTGGCGACGGTCGCCCAGGGACGAGGGTGCGGTGGCTGCCGGCGCGCGGGGCGCGCGGCGGCCACCGGGACGGGTCTCAGGCGGAGGTACCGGCCGGCAGGAACCGGTCGTAGCCCTCGTTCTCGAGCCGGTCGGCCAGCTCGGGGCCGCCCTGCTCGGCGATCTTGCCGTCGACGAACACGTGCACGAAGTCCGGCTTGATGTAGCGCAGGATGCGCGTGTAGTGCGTGATCAGCAGCATGCCGACGTCCGTGGTCTCGCGGACGCGGTTGACGCCCTCGGAGACGATGCGCAGCGCGTCGACGTCGAGGCCCGAGTCGGTCTCGTCGAGGATCGCGAAGCGCGGCTTGAGCAGCTCCATCTGGAGGATCTCGTGGCGCTTCTTCTCACCGCCCGAGAAGCCCTCGTTGACCGAGCGCTCGGCGAACGACGCGTCCATGCGCAGGTTGTCCATCGCGCCGCGCACGTCCTTGACCCACGAGCGCAGCGGGGGCGCCTCGCCGTCGATCGCGGTCTTGGCGGTGCGCAGGAAGTTCGACACCGACACGCCCGGGACCTCGACCGGGTACTGCATGGCGAGGAACATGCCGGCGCGGGCGCGCTCGTCGACCGACATCGCGAGCACGTCCTCGCCGTCGAGCAGGACGGTGCCCGACGTGATCTCGTACTTGGGGTGGCCGGCCAGCGAGTACGCCAGCGTGGACTTGCCGGACCCGTTGGGGCCCATGATCGCGTGGGTCTCGCCGCTGTTCACGGTGAGGTCGACGCCGCGCAGGATGGGCTTGGGGCCCTCCTTCGTCTCGACGCTGACGTGCAGGTCGCGGATCTCCAGGGTGGACATCTCGGGGTACTCCTCGGGGGTCAGAGCGGGGCGTCGACGTCGACGAGCACGCGCTCGCCGTCGACGGTCACGGGGTAGACGGGGACGGGGCGGACCGCGGGCGGCGACAGGGGCTCACCGGTGCGCAGGTCGAACTTCGACCCGTGCAGCCAGCACTCGACCGTGCAGTCCTCGACCTCGCCGTCGGACAGCGAGACGGCGCCGTGCGAGCACACGTCGCTGATGGCGTGCCAGTCGCCGGACTCGTCGCGCACGACGGCGACCTCGACGGGGCCGGCGGGGCCCTCGAGCTCGACGCGCAGCGTGCCGGCGACCGGCACGTCCGCGGTCAGGCAGGCGAGCTGAGCGGTCATGCCGTGGTCACCGCCGCGTCGGAGCCCTCGACCTGCGGGGTCGTGCCGAGGATCTCGCTCATGGACTTCTCGAGCTCGGCCTCGATCGACGCGATGAGCCGCTCCTCGACCTCGGGCACGCCGATCTCGTGGATGAGCTCGGCGAAGAACCCGCGCACGACGAGGCGACGCGCGTCGGCCTCGGGGATGCCACGGGCGCGCAGGTAGAACAGCTGCTCGTCGTCGAAGCGCCCGGTGGCCGAGGCGTGCCCGGCGCCCTCGATGACGCCCGTCTCGATCTCGAGGTTCGGCACCGAGTCGGCGCGCGCGCCGTCGGTGAGCACGAGGTTGCGGTTGAGCTCGTACGTGTCGGTGCCCTCGGCGGCCGCGCGGATCAGCACGTCGCCGACCCACACGGTGTGGGCGCCGGCGCCCTGCAGCGCACCCTTGTAGGTCACGCGCGAGACGCAGCTCGGGACCGCGTGGTCGACGAACAGGCGGTGCTCCTGGTGCTGGTCGGCGTCCGCGAAGTACGCGCCCAGCGCCGTGACCGACGCGCCCTCGCCGACGAACTCGGTGTCGGGCGTGACGCGCACGACGTCGCCGCCGAGCGTGACGACGATGTGCTTGACCGTCGCGTCGCGACCGATGCGCAGGCGGTGGCTCGCGACGTGCACCGAGCCGGCCGCCCAGTCCTGCACGGACACGACCGTGAGGTGCGCGCCGTCCTCCGCGACGATCTCGACCGTCTCGGTGAGGTTGGCGTGCCCGACGTGGTCGAGCACGACGACGCCCTGCGCGAGCGGCTCGGCGTGCACCAGCAGGTGCGCGGCCGTCGGCTCGAGCGGCGCGTCGTGCGTGCCCGCGCCCTCGACGCCCTCGACGACCACCGACGTGACCTTCGACGACACCGACTCGCGCGGCAGCGTCACGACGGTCGCGCGCTCGAACGACGCCCACGCGACGGCGGCCGCGCGGTCGCCGGGGACGCCCGCGCGGCCCAGCCGCGCGTCGTCGCGGTCGACGATCTCGACGCGCGCCTCGGGCGCCTCGACGACCGTCGTGAGCACGCCGTGGCCCGTCAGGACGCCGTCGCTCGCGCCCGCGAACAGCGGCGCGAACCGGTCGACCGGCGCGAAGCGCCACTCCTCCTCGCGCCCCGTGGGCACGGGGAAGTCGGCGACGTCGAAGCTCGTGCGCCGCGCGGCGCGCGACGCCTCGGGCACCGTGCCGACGCCGTGGCTGTGCGCACCGTCGGCGACGGCGCGCGAGTGGTCCGTCGAGAGGCCGGTCGCGGCGCCCTCGTTCGTCGTGGTCGTCATCAGCCGACGGCCCCTTCCATCTGCAGCTCGATGAGGCGGTTGAGCTCGAGGGCGTACTCCATGGGCAGCTCGCGCGCGATGGGCTCGACGAACCCGCGCACGATCATCGCCATGGCCTCGGTCTCGGCCATGCCCCGGGACATGAGGTAGAACAGCTGGTCCTCGCTCACGCGCGACACGGTCGCCTCGTGGCCCATCGACACGTCGTCCTCGCGGACGTCCACGTACGGGTACGTGTCGGAGCGCGAGATCTGGTCGACCAGCAGCGCGTCGCACAGCACGTTGGACGCCGAGTGGGACGCGCCCTCGAGGATCTGCACGAGACCCCGGTAGGACGTGCGGCCGCCGCCGCGCGCGACCGACTTCGACACGATCGAGCTCGACGTGTGCGGTGCGGCGTGCACCATCTTCGAGCCCGCGTCCTGGTGCTGGCCCTCGCCGGCGAACGCGATCGACAGCGTCTCGCCGCGCGCGTGCTCGCCCATGAGGTAGATCGCGGGGTACTTCATGGTGACCTTGGAGCCGATGTTGCCGTCGACCCACTCCATCGTCCCGCCCTCGGCGACGGTCGCCCGCTTGGTCACGAGGTTGTAGACGTTGTTCGACCAGTTCTGGATCGTCGTGTAGCGCACGCGGGCGTTCTTCTTCACGACGATCTCGACCACGGCGGAGTGCAGCGAGTCCGACTGGTAGATCGGCGCGGTGCAGCCCTCGACGTAGTGCACGTACGAGCCCTCGTCGGCGATGATCAGCGTCCGCTCGAACTGGCCCATGTTCTCCGTGTTGATGCGGAAGTAGGCCTGCAGCGGCATCTCGACGTGCACGCCCGGCGGGACGTAGACGAATGAGCCGCCCGACCAGACCGCGGAGTTGAGCGCCGCGAACTTGTTGTCCTGCGGCGGGACCACCGTCGAGAAGTGCTCGCGGAACAGCTCCGGGTACTTGCGCAGGCCGTCCTCGATGGACTCGAAGATGATGCCCTTGTCCTCCCACTCCTTCTTCAACGAGTGGTAGAC